>CAZZYE010000157.1:0-11122 GCA_964658145.1 uncultured Stigonema sp. | reverse complement strand
ATCTCTCTGACTAGGATGAGGTTGGGCGTGGATAGGTAGCAAGTTTGTAGTTAAGGCTGTCAAGACAACTGAAGTTGCAACAGTGATTTGTTTCAGCATAGCGATGATTCTCCACTCATTCTACTCATATCTATCTTACTTTTTCATAAGATGATACTATAGAGGCATTGATCTGAGATCTGACCAAAAACCTGCATTTCTGACCACGGAAGGCTTGATTTTCCTTTGTAAATAATCGCTGAAAAACTTAGATGTAGCAAATTATCAAAACCAGACAGGTAATGGGTTTTCAGACCATCTTGAAGGTTTTTACACGAATAAAGTGCTATGCCGACCTAACTCAATGCCCCTAACGCACGACATTCAGCTATGCTGTTTGTTCTTTGCGATTTCTATAAAAGATAAAAGCGGCAAAACTGATAAAGGCAATAGCTATAAATACCGAAAAATATTCCGCACTACTGCGGCTACTTAGATTAACTTTAGGGACGATAGTCCAGTAACTGTCGGCAATGGCAATACCTTGCTTTTCTAACCACGTTTTCACTTTTCCTTCTCCACCCTCAGTCACAAATCCACTCACCAACCGAGATCCGTATTTAAACGCAAATAGGGGCAGATATAGGGGTCAGATGAGCATTCGTACACTTACTCGCTTGGCTGAAATCCTTGCTAGGTAAGCACTCTATCCATCAATATTTTAGCACTTCGTTCACGGTGTCCAGTGACCGGGTCAACGTACCAATTAACCTATACTTTGTTTAGTACAGCTTTTTTAAACGGCACAGCAAGGGTTTGATGCTCCTAAATTTCGGAGGCTTTAATTGGTACAGGTTTCTCTTAGGTGGACATGATGTTGAAAATAGGTCATCAAATCCAAGCGCGTAAGTTTCTGTACGGATGCTTATTTCATCACCCCATCTCCAGATGACGGCTTTGATGATGTTTTACTGTCTAAATTTCGACTCACTTTGAGTTTTTATACGAATTGCTCTAGTTCTAAAATTCTTTTGTGAGCGTGTCTGTGTGGCGATCGCCTACTTAATCGTGATGTCCACCAGTTGTTCGGTAGCCAACTCTCCAAGGCTTTCACGGTCTAACTGTCTTCCGCAGGTCTTTTTCCATAATTGCGATCGTCCGCCTCAGATGTCACAAGAGTCTATACCCTCTGACCTGAATCCTTACGTTTGAATGTTACATAACATCCTGAGTGCCAGCAGGTTGAGAATGCCTTCGGTTTTATTGTCCACGTCCTGGCTTACAATCAGCAAAACCTAAAGCCTCTGTATCAAGGAAGCTGGCGATCGCCATCTCAATGACTGCTTCAACAGGATACTCAATTTCAGTGGCACGGGCAATTAGAGCAGATCGAATTCGTTCAGGCAGGCGTTCCAAGATCACTTCGGCATCAGCTTGATAAAGTTGCTCTTTTAGTTTTGCTTGCATAGCTTTACTGTTCACTTGGAATTTGGACGTTGTAAGGAGGTTCGGTAGCTCTTAGAATGATAGTTTCCAATTCTAATAATAGCGCAGGATTTTCCCAGTAAAAAATTGGTTGCACAGCAATGCGAACCTCTTCGTCGCTATATTTGTCGAGCCATGCCCACAAAAAAGCTTTATGTCCACCAACGAAGCGACCCCGCAGACTCTTGGTTTTACCGATGTAAAGCAACCCCAAGGTTTTGTGTCTAATTGCATAGATGCCGGGACGAGCTGGAAGGTTGCCAAACCCCCGGCTCAAGGGTTGACATTCCTCAAAGGGAGTAAAAGCTATCGCATCTAGAATTTGTCGAGCTTGGGAAAGCAGTTCGGAGTCATTCGTAGGCATGAAAGCTACACTAGTTAATTGCACAGAAATTATGTTCCCATATTCTGTCTCGCGCTTGAAAGCTGACTGCGCTTGAGCTACATGGTTTAGTCAAAATCTCAAGTAAAGAAACCCGGTTTCTTGAAGAAACCGGGTTTTTAAGGGCGTGAAGGAAATAAAACAAATTAAGTTGTCAACAACTCTGCAGATAAGCGCGAAAAGGCAAGGCGCTCATTCTGCACATCCACAAAAATGGTGTCACCGTCGTTGAATTCACCGCGTAAGATAGCCTTGGCAATCTGAGTTTCTAACTCCCGCTGAATCGCTCGCTTTAATGGACGCGCTCCAAACATAGGATCGTAACCTACTTCGGACAAAAAGTCAAGGGCAGTATTGGAAAGCTTGAGAGACATCTTGCGATCGCTTAATCTTTGCCGCAGTCGATCTACTTGCAACTGCACAATCTGACGCAATTCCCCTTTCTGCAAAGCGTGGAAGATGATGGTTTCGTCAACGCGGTTGAGAAACTCCGGACGGAAGCTACTTCGCATCGCCTCCATCACCCGATGGTGCATCTCGTCATAGCGCGAGTCATCCCCCGCTATATCGAGAATGTACTGCGAACCGATGTTGCTGGTCATAATGATGATAGTGTTCTTGAAGTCCACCGTATGACCTTGGGCATCAGTCACACGCCCATCATCAAGGATTTGCAGGAAGATGTTAAATACATCCGGATGCGCTTTTTCGATTTCGTCAAACAAAATCACAGAGTAGGGACGACGACGAATTGCTTCGGTGAGTTGTCCACCTTCCTCATAACCCACGTATCCCGGAGGCGCACCAATCAGCCGGGAAACCGCGTGTTTCTCCATGTACTCGGACATATCAATCCGCACCAGCGCATCTTCGGTATCAAACATAAACGCCGCCAAAGCTTTCGCCAGTTCGGTTTTACCTACACCCGTAGGACCGAGGAAAATAAAGCTAGCAGTCGGACGATTGGGATCGGCAAGTCCAGCACGAGAACGTTGAATCGCATCAGCAACAGCTGTTACCGCTTCATCTTGTCCTACCACCCGGTGGTGCAGTTCATCTTCTAAATGCAGCAGTTTTTCTTTCTCTGATTCCACCAACTTACTGATGGGTATCCCCGTCCATTTAGAAATAACTTCCGCAATGTCAGCTTCTGTGACTTCCTCTCGCAATAGTGATTTTCCACTACGTTGTGCTTGGGCTAGTTCTGTTTCGGCTGCTTCCAATCGACGATGCAAATCAGTTAACTTACCGTATTTCAACTCAGCGGCGCGGTTGAGATCGTAGTCGCGTTCTGCTTGCTGAATCTCTAGGTTAACCCGGTCTATCTCTTCTTTGACAGACTGAATTTTAGCGATCACATCTTTTTCAGATTGCCATTGGGAATTTAGTGCCCTTTGATCTTCTTTGAGATCTGCAAGTTCTTTTTCTAGTCTTTCTAGGCGTTCACGAGAAGCTGCATTACTTTCTTTTTGCAGTGACAGCCTCTCCATTTCCAACTGTAGAATCTTGCGGTCAATTTCGTCGAGTTCTTCGGGTTTGGAGGTAATCTCCATTTTCAATTTTGCAGCAGCTTCGTCTACCAAGTCAATGGCTTTGTCTGGTAAGAAGCGATCGCTAATATAGCGACTTGACAATGTTGCTGCTGCAACTAAAGAAGTATCAGAAATTTTCACCCCGTGGTGAACTTCATACCGCTCTTTCAACCCGCGCAAAATAGAAATAGTATCGGATACACTAGGTTGATCTACATATACCTGTTGGAAGCGTCTTTCCAAAGCAGCATCTTTTTCGATATGCTTGCGGTACTCGTCTAGAGTTGTGGCACCGATACAGCGCAACTCGCCCCGCGCCAACATTGGTTTTAGCAGGTTGCTAGCATCCATCGCGCCTTGGGTAGCACCGGCACCGACAACGGTGTGAATCTCATCAATAAACAGAATAATATTGCCGCCGGATTCGGTGACTTCTTTTAAGACTGCTTTCAGACGTTCTTCAAATTCACCCCGGAATTTTGCCCCTGCAATCAAAGCACCCATATCTAAAGCTATCAGCTTGCGGTCTTTAAGAGACTGGGGTACGTCACCAGCAATAATGCGTTGTGCTAGTCCTTCGACAATGGCAGTTTTACCAACACCCGGTTCACCAATGAGTACAGGGTTGTTCTTAGTGCGGCGTGATAGAATTTGGATGGTACGGCGGATTTCATCATCACGCCCAATCACTGGGTCAAGTTTACCTTGACGGGCAGCTTCTGTGAGGTCGCGCCCATATTTTTCCAGTGCTTCGTATTTGCCTTCTGGATTTTGGTCGGTCACTTTCTGGCTCCCACGAATTTGTTTAATAATATTCTTTAGTTTTGCTTCGTTTAATCCAAATTCTTGGAATAAACTTTTGCCAAAGCGGTCATCTTTGGCGTAGGAAAGCAATAGGTGTTCGATGGAGATGTATTCGTCTTGAAATTCCTTGCGATATGCATCAGCTCGATCTAGAAGTGTATCTAAGCTGCGTCCTAAGTAGACGGAACTGCTGCTACCAGATATTTTTGGCTGACTTTGGATGAAAAGTTCTGTGCGATCGCGTAGTTTTTGCCCATTTGCACCTGCTTTGGTTAAAATACTGCTGGCTAGTCCTTCAAGTTCCAGCAGTGCTTTCATCAGGTGTTCGCTTTCGATCTGCTGTTGTTGGTATTGTTTGACAATATCTGGGGTGTGGGCGACGGCTTCCCAGGCTTTTTCTGTAAATTGGTTGGGATTTGTTGGTTGCATAGGCTTTTTAGGGAATGAACCACTGCAAGTGCACAGGGCGCATAGAGTGAACAAGATAATGGTTTGTTCTTATAAGGTCATTGTAAAAAGAGGAGGGCAAGTCACTGGATCGGTGTTCACGTCTTTTCTCTGTGGTATTACCGTCCGTTTTTGGCCCTATTGATGAATGAACCCCAAAGGCGCACTACTGTCAACGATTAATATTAGGGTAACGCGCCGTGTGAAAATAGCTATGTCACAATGGAGGAAAGGTTATTTTACCCACGGCAGAGCTAGGACTCGAATGTATTAAAGTGTGTCAAATGTTATCCAATCTCTATCAAGATATTCACTTGTTTCGCTTTGATGAACAAACAGGAGAAATATTTATCCTGGCGGCAGAAACTATAGAAATTACTATAAATCGCGATGGAATATGTTTGTTTGTAAATGAAGCCGGATTTTAAAAAAATGCCTAGAGCCGAACTGAGAGCTTATGTGCTGGCGCATCGCGATGACATTGAGGCATTGCGTGTCTTGATGAGTCGCCGGAATCCTAATGCTCAACGATATAAGTTTCCCGATACAAAGGAAGGTTGGCAACAAATGGAGGAAGTTTTCCGGCGCCAGCTTGAAGGTAGGGAGTAAAAAATTCTGTAATTTCGGCTTTCAAGGTATCTTGAAGGTAACTTCTGCGAAAATGCTTGTTCAGATAGAATTTTATCGTGATTGACCGAGGTATCTTGAAACCCACTGCTCCCAAAAGCAGTGGGGGTGAATAGCCTACATGCACACCTGTTGTACTACGGGCGGGAGACGGAATCCACCCAACTGAAGTTTACATTAATACTCATCCTCTGCACGCTGTTTAGGCGCCATTGCCATTACTCGCGCTCATAATCTTGATCCAATGATGGCGATCGCATTACTCAAGCGTACTGGCTAATTTGGTAATACCCTATGACGCTAATTATTTTCTAAAGTTCTGTTGCAACTCGTGGTGCTACTCTGGTAAAAGTGTCAATTGTGACAACTGCCAATAGCCATTAACGTCTTGATGAGGTCATGGATTTAAAAATCTTCTCCACTCGCAGCGATCAAAATGCTCAAGTGATCAAGAAAATCCGACTTCCAGGATGGCGCAGAATTTTCTTTGGTGTGCGCACGCGCATTCTGGTTTTGTACGTCGTGCTGATGGCTTCCTCCACACTGGTATCTATTCTGGTAATCCGTGAGTTACTCCTTGTCAGACTACAACAGCAGGTAGAAAAGTCTCTCATCCACGAGGTAGAGGAGTTTAGACGATTGACAAAGGGGATGAACCTCACCACGGCTCAACCCTTCGGAGATAATGTCGCTGCTATCTTTGATGTCTTTTTGTCCCACAACATTCCCCACGACGACTCGTTTTTCATGACGCTGTTGAATGGCAAATTGTACAAATCCACTCCTGAAGCCCTGCCTGTTAATTTACAGCCGAATGCGACCCAATTTAAACACTGGGAAAAACTCACCCAGACCGAGCGAAGCCAGAAATTAACCTCAACTGATACTATCTACTATCTAGCTGAGCCGATATCCCTCGGGACAACTCACGGTGTCTTTGTAGTCGCTTACTCCAATAAAAGCGCTCATCAGCAGGTGAACCACGCGGTTGTCGTCATGAGCAAGGTGACAATAGTTGTTCTAGCGGTGGCATCAGTGCTGGCTTGGGTAGTGGCTGGACGGTTATTGGATCCCCTGCGCTTACTCACCGAAACAGCCCATTCGATTAGCGAGTCTGACCTATCTGGACGCATCCCCGTGCAGGGAGTAGACCAAATTGCCGATCTCACGATGACGTTCAACGAGATGTTAGACCGTCTCCAGACGGCTTTCGCCAGTCAACGAAACTTTATCAACGACGCAAGTCATGAACTCCGAACGCCGATTACAATTATCCGAGGTCATTTAGAACTGCTGGGTGACGATCCCCAAGAGCGACGTGAAACAGTGGAATTAGTGACTGACGAGTTGGATCGGATGAGTCGCTTTGTCGATGACTTACTATTATTAGCTAAGGCAGAGCAACCCAATTTTTTAGACCTACAGATCGTGGATATTAACTCGCTGACCGAGGAACTGTATACCAAAGCCATAGCCCTAGCTGAGCGAGACTGGCGTTTAGAGAACCTGGGTGTGGGGCTAATGGTCGCCGATCGCCACCGGCTAACTCAGGCAATGATGAACTTGGCTCAGAATGCTACCCAGCACACGAGTGATGGGGATGTGATTACGCTTGGTTCAGATATAACTAAGGGGAACGCCCATTTCTGGGTGCGTGACACAGGGGTTGGCATTGCCCTTGCCGACCAAGAGCGAATCTTTGAGCGCTTTGCCCGTGGCTCCCATAGTCGCCGTCGTTCTGAGGGGGCTGGGTTGGGATTGTCTATCTGCAGCGCGATCGCGAATGCCCACGGCGGTCGGGTAGAACTCAAAAGTACATTGGGATTCGGTTCTACATTCACTATTGTCATTCCACTAGATCCACCTTAGGAGGTTTTGTTTGACTAAGCGGATTCTGATTGCCGAAGACGAGCCGCGCATAGCCGCTTTCTTGGAAAAAGGGCTACGGACGTCAGGGTTTACTACCGCAGTTGCCAAAGACGGTCATGAGGCGTTGAGCTATGCTCAAAGCGGGGATTTCGACCTGCTCATCCTTGACATCGGTCTTCCTGGCAAAGATGGTTGGATGGTGTTGGAAGAATTACGCGGTCAGGGTGAACATCTGCCGATCGTGATCCTCAGCGCTCGTGACGAGGTGAGTGATAAAGTCGCCGGACTAGAGGGTGGGGCTGACGACTACGTGACAAAGCCCTTTCGGTTTGAAGAACTGCTAGCGCGGGTGCGGGCGCGGTTGCGCGACAATCGCTTGCCCAAAAGACAGGAAGAAATGTTTCTCAGAGCGGGCAAAATAGTTATTGACTTGCTGACACGTCAGGTTTGGGTTGGGGATCGCCCAGTCAAGTTATCAGCACGAGAATATACCCTAGCTGAAACCTTTGTGCGTCATCCAGGGCAAGTGATGAGCCGAGAGCAGCTGCTGAGTCATGTTTGGGGCTACAACTACGATCCCGGCTCTAATGTTGTTGATGTCTGCGTGGGTTACCTGCGAAAGAAGCTAGGTCAGGACTTGATCGAAACAGTCAGAGGCATGGGCTATCGGCTGCGAACATGAAACTTTTCTCATCAATTGTTCATAGAAAATCCATAAATATTCATCAAGCTTAATATAAGCCCGAGTAATCAGGGTCATATCGGTGGCTGTCAGTCAGGTGAGCAGCCAAATACCGATTCAGCTTGACACAAAATAGGGCGACGGCAAATACTTCCGTCGTAAATGGAAAATCAGATGACAATTCTATATATTAAACCTAAACAGTCCATTGTCAACGACATAGTGGCATCCGTAGTTGTATTTCTCGTCGCTCTGCCATTGTGTATGGGAATTGCGATCGCTTCAGGGGTGCCTCCAGAACTGGGAATTATCACAGGAATAGTTGGCGGAATTATTGTCGGTCCTATTGCTGGGTCCCCATTGCAAGTCAGTGGATCGGCGGCTGGGCTTGCTGTGATTATCTGGGAACTGGTTCATGAGTATGGCATTGAAATGCTAGGACCAATTCTGATGCTCGCGGGTTTGTTCCAGTTACTAGCAGGTGTGTTCAGGCTGGGACAGGTTTTCCGAGCCATATCTCCGGCAGTGATTTATGGGATGCTGGCAGGCATTGGTGTGCTGATTTTTGCTTCTCAATTCCACGTGATGTTTGATAGCAAGCCAAGCGCTCACGGAATCAATAACTTAATTTCCATTCCCAGCGAGTTTTACAAGGTAATCTTTTCCCCCCAAGGCAGCAACCATCTCATTGCAGGGATTGTGGCTCTAATTACCATTGTCACCCTGATTTTCTGGGAAAAGTTCAAGCCAAAAAGATTAAAATTGCTACCTGGTTCCCTGATTGCTGTAGTGATTGCAACGGCGATCGCCACCATAATGAAGTTGCCTGTTCAATACGTCCATGTACCCGATAATCTTGTCAGCACGATTCACATCCCAAAGCTAGAGAACTTGATCGGTTTGCTGAAACCATCTGTGTTCTTGGAAGCGATGGCGATCGCTTTTATCGCCAGTGCGGAAAGCCTGCTCTCGGCGGTTGCGGTTGACAGACTTCAGCACGAATCAAAGACTGATTTTGACCGCGAACTGGCAGCGCAAGGCTTTGGCAACATGATTTGCGGCGCTTTGGGGGCATTGCCGATGACGGGTGTGATTGCTCGCAGTTCTGTGAACGTGGAAGCAGGGGCAAAAACCAGACTCTCCGCGATTCTTCACGGAGTGTGGCTGTTGGCTATTGTTGCCGCTGCACCTTCGCTACTGAATCTGATTGCCACCTCCAGCCTGGCGGCGATTCTAGTTGTCACCGGCTTAAAGCTTGTGAAAGTTGAGAATGTCCGGAAGCTGCAACAATACGGGCGCATCCCTGTGTTCATCTACTTTGCAACCTTGGGCGGAATCATTGCTGATGACTTACTTTTTGGTGTGCTACTCGGTATTGTGCTGTCAACGATCAAGCTCATCTACAAAGTTTCCCACCTTTATATCCACGTCATTCCTGATGAAAACAACCAGCGGATTGATGTGTATCTTGAGGGAATGGCTACATTTATTCGGTTGCCTTATCTTGCCAAAGTCCTTGAGCAGATTTCTCCTGGGAAGGAAATTCATATCCACCTAGAGATGCTAAGCTACATCGATCACTCCTGCCTTGACTTTTTGTCGATGTGGGAAAAGCAACAGGAAAAGAAGGGAAGCACTGTTATCGTCCAGTGGAATAAGTTGGTAGAGCGATACCGCAAACCGCTGAGCGCCCGACGCTCAGAGGTAGGAGCGTAAAGGTTTTCACCTGTTTATTCCGGTAAGTTTGTCAGCCCCGAAGTTGCATGGTTCCTGAGTCACCATGCAACGGTATTGATATCGGTGATGAAAAACGACTCGGTGCGTTTACGTGCCGTCAAGTTAAAAAATGTAGTTCACAAAAGGGGAATTTTCTATGAGTACGATAGATGTAATAATATTAACATTATTTAATACTATTGCTTGTCTTGCTTTGCCCAAAATTCTGTCTGTAATTATACGACGCTGTGGTTTTTCCTTGTCCACCAGAGAGAGAGGTGATCGCGATGGTCAGCATATTTAGTTGCTTGAAGCCCCGACTTCAAACGAAGGCAAGTCGGGGTACTTCACGACATCTCTTTCTCATCATGCGATTAAGACAAGGATCACACCAACACTGACAATCAAATGGTCCAATATTCGATGGAAAGAGTGCTGATTGGGCTGAAGTCTTTGATATTTCGAGTGAGTAGAATGGCTTGATGGGATAGTGCGATCGCGGCGATCTTCAAATCCATAGAACCGAGACGCGGATGTTGGGTTCGCAGGGTTTGAAAGATGCCCCCAGCTTTCTCATCAAAACTCAGGACTTGAATCTTACGATAGTTGGCAAGATGACGCTCTAGTTTGCGTTCTAGCTGCAATTTGGTCAGCGTTCCGGTTGCTTTTGGCGGTGTAGCTTAACCAGCCCCGCATTTGTTCTTCATAGGTAATGATTGTGGTCGCAACTTCGTTGGGATGGATGAGCGCAAGTTTGGCAAGTAAGGGTCGAGCAGCTTGCCCCCCACGATCAAAAACGCTGATGTGATCCGTATCGAGGATATACATTGCTAGTCTTCAGAGGTCTCCGCAGTTGATCGGAGGGATTCCCGATATTCCCGACCGAGGCGCATGGCTTCGTCATAGGCAGGATCGTCGGCGAAGGTGCCGAGAATCGATTCCCACCAAGGGGTTGGCTCCAGGTTCTGAATTTGTGCTTTGAGGCGAGACACTTCCGTTTCTAAATTTGCGAGTCTGGCTTCAATTTCAGGGTTGGACATAGCATTTCTCTGGCACTTTGCCTTGATTGTATCGTAGGAGTGGTGAGTGGATTGCAAGCGAGGGAGCTGCGATCGCAATGCCTAAATTGAGGGTGCGGTCGCAATCGGGGCAGCGCTGCTAGGCGATCGACAAATGCCAAACAGTTATTGAAATAGCGAGCGTCTGAAAGTTTTCTACCTACGAAAGTACTCTTTATAAGAGTGATAATTGTCACAAATTTGAATGATTAAAATCGAATTTACTCAAACAGACAAGCAGGCGCTAAATTATCAATCTTTGTACATGTTCCCACTTTTATCCGGTCAGGCTTGATGCAATTTCTGGCAAATGAAAATTTTCCCCGTAAGAGTGTAGTATATTTGCGTGCAGGTTACGATGTGGCGTATGGGAGTGAAGACGCGCCTAGAGCCGAACTGAGAGCTTATGTGCTGGCACAATTTTGGTTCAATGAACAAACAGGAGAAATATTTATTTTGCCTAGATAAACAATAGAAATCATTATCAAGCGTGAGGGAATATGGGAGTAATGACCAATGACCAATGACCAAATAATTACTA
>CAZZYE010000156.1:4329-11124 GCA_964658145.1 uncultured Stigonema sp. | reverse complement strand
AATTACCTTATGCAGCCTGGAATTTGGAAAAGAATCAAAGATGAAATTGCTATTTGGCGTGTAGGTGCATTACCGGGCATTGCAGTGATGGCACTAGTGATTATGCTGCGTTTAATTGGTTCAATGCAATCCTTAGAGTGGCTGGCTTTTGATAGTTTTCTCAGTCTGCGCCCTAGGGAACCTATTGAAGAACGAATTGTGATTGTGGGGATTAATGAAGATGATATTCGTAGTGTAGGAGCTTATCCAATACCAGATCGAGAAATTGCAATTATGCTGAGGAAATTGCAATCCCTAGAACCAAGGGTTATTGGTATTGATATTTTTAAAGATTTACCTGTTGAGCCTGGTCATAGTGAGCTTGTATCCGCTTTTAAGGACATCAAAAATTTAATTGGTATTGAAAAAGTATTACCTGAGCAAATTTCTCCAGCACCTGCATTGCCCCCTGAACAAGTTGGATTTGCCGATCAAATTACGGATTTTGACGGCAATTTGAGACGTAGTTTGCTGTTGGTGACATCAAGAAATAAAGGTTATAAGTTATCTTTGTCTTTATGTTTGGCACAAGCTTATTTAGCTCATGAAGGTATAAGCTTAGAAAACGGGATTCGCGATCGCGCTGCTGTGAGGTTCGGCAATACTGAGCTACCCAGGGTGAATTCCAACTCAGGGGGATATGTGGGAACAGATGCAGGTGGGATTCAGGTACTACTCAATTTTCGCAGTGGTCGAGAACGATTTAGAACCATGACTCTGGGTGATATCAAAACAGGAAACTTTGATCCTAACTGGATACGCGATCGCATTGTGATTATTGGGATGGCTGCTCCTAGTGTTAAAGACTTCATCACGACGAGTGCAATTACATCCACCAAACCTACGACAGGGCGAGTTTATGGAGTGGAAATTCAAGCTCATGCTGTTAGCCAAATTCTCAGTGCAGTGCTTGACTCTAGACCACTATTAAACACTTGGTCAGACCCGTGGGAATATGTGTGGATCATCGGCTGGGGTATCTTGGGAATTGGTTTGGCTAGGCTGACAAAATATCCATGCAGAAATTTTTTAGCTGTTGGTATTGCTAGCACTATCCTAATACTCATGAGTTATTTACTTATATCTTGGGGTTGGTGGGTTCCAGTCACACCAGCAATGCTTGTATTAGTTTTAAATGGTGTAGGACTAACTGCTTTATATCAATATGACCAAGCTTTGCATTCTAAAATTAACGCTCGCCAAATACTCATTGAACGCACATTTGAAACAATTCACAATGGACCACTACAAACCCTTGCTAAAATTTTGAAGTGTGTTCGAGAGCAGAATTTGCCCCCGAACGAATTACTACCAGAACTGGAAAAAGAACTTGAAAAACTAAATCATGAGCTACGAGGAGTTTATGAATATTTGCAACAGGAACCCCTCACTCAAGATCATAGTCTCTATTTAGGAAGAGGGATAGAACTCAACGTGCAAGACCCAATTCACGAAGTTCTGTATCAAGTTTATAGCCATACCTTAGAGCGAGACTTTCCCTGCTTTAAAACCCTCCGGTTACAAGTCCGTTCATTTGACCCAATAGACGATCGCAGCTTGAGTCTTGAACAAAAACAAGGACTCTGCCGATTTCTAGAAGAAGCTTTGTGCAATGTTGGCAGACACGCCGTAGGAGTTACCCGTCTCGAAGTCACTTACACACAAAAAGACGGCTGGTACATTCTCAGCATTATCGATGATGGCGTGGGCATCCTCTCATCGAAAGAAGGTCGAGGAACACAGCAGTTGAGAAATTTCGCAAGGCAACTCAAAGGGAAATTTAGGCGATCGCCTGTTTCTCCTCATGGCACTCTTTGTGAGTTGTCTTGGCCTAGTGATGAATCGCTTGGTCCCTCAGTCAGGAGAGTAGGCAGTGCCGACCAATTGCCCAAGAAGGTGAGCAGTACCCACCCTACAATTATACGATCAAATGTATTTTTCAGAAATGTAGATGACTGAAATATCTAATGAATTTAACCGATTTTTTTACTAAAAATAATCAACTAAGTACAACATATAGGAATCATATAGGACTACTATTTGATTATTGAACAGATACGTAGGGTGCGTTAGCGACAGCGTAACGCACCAAACCTCACGAGAATGGTGCGTTACGACTTCCGTCTAACGCACCCTACAATACCTAACCTTGTTCAAAAATCAAACCGGATTCCTATATTTGATTTTGTAATAAGTATAAATTTCCCCTAAATATAGTCTTCATTGCTTTCCATGGAGATCAGATGATGACTCAAATTAAGTGAAGGATAAAACCTTGGATCAGCTGAAAATACTAATAATCACAAATCTTTATCCACCTCAAGTAATCGGAGGATATGAGCGTCAAATTGCTGACTGTGTTCGACTGTTACATCGTCGCGGTCACACTGTGTTGGTGCTGACAAGTAACACACAAGATTATACTTCTAATTGCGAAAATACTGATTTAGAGCCTGTTGTTTGCCGCTGCTTGAACCTATGTGGAGTTTGGACTAATCAAGGAAACCAGTGGTTATCTATTGATGAAGTTGCAGAAAAGACTTTCATCAACCGCAAGACTTTAGCTTTAAAGTTGCAAGCCTTCAAACCAGATATTTGCCTAGCAGGTAATATTGACTTTTTGGGACTAGAACTTGTGGAAAAGATTTTGGCGGATGGTATACCAGTCGCTCATTATTTGATGAATCAACTGCCTGGCTATCCTGCTGTATTGACTCCTAAAAGTTCACTGTATCAGTACATCACCTGTAGCAATTGGATTCAACAGAGTTTAAAGCAAAATGGCTACCCAGTGGAGACGGCTCAGACTATTTATCTAGGTGCAGCAGTTGAGGAATTTTATCAAGCAGAACTACCACCACGCGATCGCCTACGGATTACTTATGCTAGTTCGGTAATGCCGTACAAACAGCCCACGGAAAGAAGGTCGAGGAAGACATCATAATTCCTGTACTACCTTGACAACAGCATTTTTTAAGATATCCCATGAATACTTGGAAGCATTTTTTATCCCTTTGCTTCTGAGTTCACTCTGTAAGTGTAAGTCTTCTTTTACAGTTAGAATTGTCTGAGCAATAGTATGAGGCGACACAAAAAATTGTCTTGCTCCTGTTCCCCAAACACCCATATCTACTGGGTCTAACAACACTCCTCCCTCACCCACTACCTCTGACATAATACTTCCATCGTTGGTTACTGCTACAGGCACTCCACAAGACTGTGCCTCTATCAAACCAAGTTCAAAGCCTCCACAGAATGAGACATTTACTATGAGGTCGCAGCAGTTAAGCCTTTCAACATAATTGTAGTTATGAGGCATAGATAGTTGTCGCTCTGGTGTAATCGTTTTTTGTGGTTCTGATTGAGGGTGTAAATTAACGTCCTCTTGAAGATATGGAACGCCTGTGAATTGATTAAAATTATCAGGAGTAAAAATAACTAGATCATCTATCTCTAAATCTCTTGCTAATTCCTTGAGATTCCAACTCCCTGCCCCTACCAATGCCTCCTTCACCTGACAGTGAAGGTAAAGCACTATATCAGAAGCTTTTCCTATTTTTTTAAGATGTTGGATAGCCATCATGACACGAGGATGTTGCTTTCTTTCAATATTTCGCCCAAAAACGCCCACAACAAATTTTCCTTCCAATCCCGCTTTCTGTCTCAATTCTTTTCGATTGGTTAGAGTCCGAAAAATATTAGGATCAACCCCATGAGGTGCTACGATAACCCCACCCATTCCTTTCTGTTCAAGAAAGTTCGCTACCGAGTGTGTTGCCGTTATCTTTGCCGACATAACTGATAATGATTTTATAAAATCATCACCTATAGGGAGACCATCACTCACAAAATAAGATATGGTTGTTTTTCTCCAGTTTACATACTGTAAAGCCCCTACCCATATTTGCACTTTGCCTAGGTCAAAGTTTATTAACACTAAATCTAAATTTTCATATCTGACAAAATCATACAGGTTTTTAATTACATCAGGTGAAGCATATCCTCCAGCTGCCCATATTTTACAGGGAAACTTAGAGCGGTCAAATGTTTCTCCAGACAGACCTAGTCCAAAGCAAGTCACATAATGACCTGCCTGTACTAGTCCCCGCATAATTTGATTACAAGTAACGCCAAAACCAGTTGTAATTGAAGGGGCTTCAGAAATTATGCCTATTCTCATTGCAATTCTTCCTTATTACTTTCTCTTATTCAAGCTTCTACTACGTCTGCCCCGAGGAAAATATCACGCCTTTGTTGTAGATGATGAACTGCCTGAAAATTCTTTATTATAAGACTAAATGTTGTATTAAGCGTGTCAAGCGCAGTTTTAGGCTGATCCTGATAATTTAAGACTTACCACGAAAGTAAGTAGTATTATAGAGCAGTTATCAACTAAAAATTCAGATCAAACACTTAGCAGGCTACCAAACTGACTGCCGAATTTGGGCAGTCAGTTGTGTGCATGTTTTTCTTTCCTTCATATACCATAGTCATGACAAACATCCTGATCCAGGGATGGCGGTTCCTTCCCCATTCCTACTCAATTATTAATCAATTTCAGTGTTTAGAACTACTAAAGCGACCGGGCATCAATATTTTTCATGAAGATCTGCCATTTTTTCAAGAAGATTGGCAATCAATCAATGGAATTTTTGATAAACCAGCTGAAACAGCACTGCAAACCATTCCTCAGCCTTCTTCAAACCAGCAAGTTGACGCAGTATTACGTATCAGTTACCCATATAATCTTGTTGCCTCTTCTGCACCAAAAACCTGTGTGTTTGGTACTGCAGAATTAGGCAGAGTTACTTCTAATATGTTATCAACTTCTTCCTCCCTTAAAGAAGCTCATAGTAGCTCAGATAGCATTATTATCACACCTTCTAATTGGTCACGCTTAGGATTTATTCATAGTGGTGCTGACCCATCGCGTGTAGTTATAGTTCCACATGGTGTTGATCCAAATATATATAAACCTTTAAGTGAATGTGAGCGGCATAAATTGCGTTCAGAACTGGGTTGGTCAGGGTTTATTTTTCTGAATATCGGTGCAATGACTCCCAATAAAGGGCTTCGTTTTTTATTGAATGCTTTTGCTGTAGTTATGGAGAAATATCCTGAGGCAAAATTAGTTTTAAAAGGCTTAGACTCTTTATACCCCTCTAAGGAGCTTTTACTTAAAAATATTGAAGATCTGAAATATTTTGACACAGAAAAGATTATGCAGCGCTTGATATACATTGGAGAAACATTACCCTTTTCTAAAGTCTCACAGTTGTATCAAGCTGCCGATGCTTATGTATCCCCTTATTTTACAGAAGGTTTTAATATGCCAGTTTTAGAGGCAATTGCTTGTGGATTGCCCGTGATCTGTACAAAAGGTGGACCGACAGATGATTTTACTACACAAGATTTTGCTCTATATATAGAAAGCAAACTTCAAGAATGTAGACTGGACGAGCATAACACTGGATTAATGCTACTCCCTGACATAAAACATTTAATTGAACTTATGACAGTAATCATCGAACGTCAGGATTTTAGATCTCAAGCACGCACTAGGGGACCATTATTTATAGCTGCAGGATTTACCTGGCAAAGAGTGATAGACCAACTGCTTGATGTGCTCGTACCATCAGAGAAAAGATAAATGTATTTTTCAGAAATCTAGATGACTGATACAATAACCTTATCAGATTATTTGTTGATTAAAAAATAATACTTTAAGTAAAAACAAAGAATAAATGTATTTTTAAGAAATGTATATGACTGAAATAGGTAATGAATTTAACTTACTTTAATAATACACTAGTTATAGCACAATACGGTTCAGTTAGTAGTATTCAGTCCCTCTTGATCCCCCCTAACCCCCCTTAAAAAGGGGGGCTTGCTTGTTCCCCCCTTTTTAAGGGGGGTTGGGGGGATCAGCGCCTTAACTGAACCGTATTGAATTATAGCGATCCTAAATGATTTGGAAAAGCCGAAAAACCTGGTTTCTGAGGCTTCATATTTTTACACTTTAAATAGGATTGCTTTCTGGAGTTTCAAATATGGTTTCCATTGCTTTTGGTGTAGAGTTGACGATGACTCAGAAGAAGTGGCTGCAAAAAATTATTGATATCAAGGTTTTAATAAGTTGTGCGTTGATCGTCATGTTCTCGTTCACTCAGCCAGCCCTAGCTGCGTATCAGCCACCCAGCGATCTGAAGCCGCCAACTGTCTATACAGACTCATCAGGCGTTAGGGGAGGGGGCAAACTCAGTGGTGGGCGATCGCTCACCCTACTTGCTCCTGTTAAACACGTTGGGCAAACTACTTTGTCTCACCCAACATTTGCTTGGTTTGTACCTGACGAAAAACCAACGCCGATGGAATTTACCCTGTATGAGTTTGACACCAATGACGATCCCAGCAAGCTAGTTTATAAGCATGAGTTGCAAAGTTTACCCGGGATCGTGAAGCTATCGTTGCCTATTCAGCTACCGGGGTTAAGCTTGGGTAAAAGATATCTTTGGCAAGTGGAAACCTTGTCTAACCGTAACCATCCATCTCGGAATTTACTTGCTAGGGCAGAAATTGAGGTTGTACAAATGCCACAAACTTTGAAAACTGCACTTTCTGACAGCCACCAATACAAACAAAAAGCTACTATCTACGCTCAAGCAGGCATATGGTACGATGCTATAGGCGAAGCTCTTTCCTCCACGGCAAATGAACAACTGGAAATTGCCACAAATTTGTTAGAAGACCTCAATG
>CAZZYE010000156.1:0-4319 GCA_964658145.1 uncultured Stigonema sp. | reverse complement strand
GAATTATGAATTATGAGTTATGAAACTAGCAATTTTTTTTTCATAATTCATCATTCAGCATTCATAATTTCTAAAGCCAGTTACCCACTAGGATAAGCGGTGCCCAGTAGTAGGGATGAGCATATTTTTTCCCAACCGCAATCAGTGATTTTTGAGCTGCACCTAAAGCCTCCGCTTTACCCATGCCGGTATTGCGCCATTCCTCATAAAATTTTGTGACTAAAGTTACAGTAGCAGCATCATTAATTGACCACAGGGAAGCGAGAGCACTTCTGACACCAGCTTGCAGCGCCACGCCCGCTAGACCAAGAGCAGCAAGGTCATCTCCGCTGGCAGTGTCGCAAGCAGTAAGTGTCAGTAGTTCTACTGTTTCAGGACCATGGGCAACACTGCGAATGACATTATTTAGATCAGCGATTGTCAGCTTTTCGTTATTGCCTGTGACAAGGAAGGTACCCTCCGGAACGCTGCCAAATTCACCGTGAGTTGCAATGTGAATTATTGGGTAAACAGTATGTATGAGTTCATCTTGCAAGCGATCGCGTGTAAAATCCTCATTCAACAACTGCTTACTTGCGGGAATTTGTGCCTCAACTTGACTGATTTCTTGTCTGACGTTGGTCAAAGCTTCATATGTACGACCTTCAACTATGGCATCTTTGGTTAACCCCGCCGCTAGCGCTCGCAAATTTTCACGGTTGACTGTTTGCAGATCTGTCAGGGTAAGGCTTGGAGTTGTCGCTATAGCATACTTCTCCACCAAGAATTTCTCACCATCATGGAGTGCTGCCATCGGTACACTGCGGAGAATTCCGTCTTGGATGAAAACTAGAGTTGTGATTCTTGATGACTCTAAATCATTTGTAAAAGGACGAACAATCCAGTTGTACAGCTTAATAGCTTGTTGAGGATTGTAAATGATGTCACTACGTTTTTCCAGTCCTATACGAAATTCGTTGATTTCTTGTTTAAGGCTTTTATTATCAAGGTTTATCCATGTAAACCTCTTTTGACCACTAGGAAGACTAACTATAATTGCGGTACGGTCTTCTAAAATAATTGAGCTAAAGACAGCCGTGTTTGCACCGACTAAATCAACTCTTTTTTGATTAACTGCTGTAGAGATAGAATCTTTTCCCAGATAATTTTGCAGTTCTGCCACTTTCAGAGTATCTAAAGTCGTAAGTACATAACTCAGATTCTCATTGCTATTTTTGCTCTTATTCTGTGAGTCATCCTCTAAACTTAGCTTGAGTTCAATTAACTCACGGTAGATCGGTTCAATAGTATCGCGCAGGTCAAGCTGCAAGTCTGGATTAGCAATCAGAATATCACTGCGGACTTTTTGTAGCGCCGCAACCGCTCGTTCATAAGCTGTGATTGCCTCAACTGGTCTATTTTGCGCTTTCATTATCCGTCCAGCTTGCCACTCCCACAAATACAGGCTATCTTTAGCATTCAAGTGTTGGATCGCAACTGACTGAGCTTGTTGAGTTAATTTGAGGGCTTGCTGATATTCCTGGCGACACTCATATATATGACCAAGATTACCTAAAGCAAAGGATAAGGCGCTAAAATCTTGTAATCGGTGAGCAATTAAAACTGCTTGATTGAGTAGCTTTAATGTCAATTCAATGTCTGGCTGCAGAGGAACTACAGCACATTGGATCAACCCAGAGGATTTTTCTTGTGCTTCTTTTTGTGGAAATTGGACTAACGGCGAAATTGTATCAATTGGACTAGATTGCACAAAAGTAGCTAATTCTATTGCTGCATAAACTTTTGAGGGCGAATCGCTTAAGCTCTCAAAAAGAGCTAAAGCTTGTTGCAATTTTGCTTGAGATAAGTTTGATTGGTTGGTGCGATTTGTCGGGGGAATTGAATTGAGCAAATAGCGCATTTCGCCTAGTCGATCGCGGCGAATGCGGGCAATATTTATACTTTTATCGAAATATTCTAGAGCTTGATAATCATAACTTAAAGCTTGTTTTTTAAATAGATTAGCCTTGTCAAAATCGCCCAATTCCTGTGCGGAGTTTGCCCGACCATAATTAATCCGAGCAAGGCTAATGTAGGCATTTCCTAAATTCTTTAGAGCCGAAACGTGATAAACAGAATTATTAACTTGCTCAGCAAGAAAGGCACTCTGTTGTAAATCGGCAATTGCTTGCTTGTAATCGCCCTCAATTCGATAAGCCTCTCCTCGGCTTAAAAGAGCTGCCGCCTCCAAGGTCAGATCTTTATAAGTACGGGCAATCAGCAGGGCACTATGAGCAAGAGCGATCGCTTCTCTTGGTTGCCCTGAACTGCTGTACACTTGCGCACCTTCTGTAAGCAGTAGCCCCTCTTGGGGCAAGTTTTGCACTCTTGCATAATAGGCTAGAGCCTGATCCAAGTACGTGCGAGCCTTCTCACTCTCACCCTTTTGCTGATATGCCAAAGCCAACTTTCTGAGCACAATCACTGCGTTGGCACTATTGTGATTTTTTCTGTAGAAAGTCAAAGCCTTTTGCCAGCGTTCAATTGCACCTTGAAAATCTCCAACCTCGTACTGTTGAATACCTTGCTGCACCAGTTGCCTATAATCAGCACGAACTGTTGATGGGAACATGGCGGCGACTGGGGGGGATATCCAACGCGATCGGGTCCTGCCGTCGCTGCTTACAGTTGTCGGTGCTGTGACTACAGACCAAAATTCTTTTTGCCAAGTTGTTATAGCGGTTTTCATTTGGTTCCAATTCATTGAGCGTCCCTGAATGTGGTAATCTATCTGTAATTGGTCACGCTTTACTGTATCAATCTCTATCAGGGATTGAAAGAACGGAACATAACCCAGCCATAAGCTGCTTGCAAGACTACATAGGAATATCAATCCTAACCAGCGATGAACACTGGGTATGCGGTATCTACTTTGCATGTCTAGCGCTTTAGTCCTAGATTTTTGCCTCTTTTCATTAATAAAGTTTCCTGGTAATTACTGTTACTAAGTAACAACTTTTACTTTATTCTTTCCATTATAAAAATTTGAGGAAAAAATGACACTAAATTGCAAGTTATTGTTTTTTATTAAACAAATAAAAAATCCGGAAGAAAATCAGATCATCGTGTAAATTTATTGTTAATTTTAGATAAGTGAGATTTTTGGCAAATAAGTAGTCAGGAGTGTCTCTCAAAAGAATTTTAGTCAATAACCGTGCCACTATAGAAAATAGAGTGCTAAATTCAGCAAGAGGAAGGCAGGCATAAGGCTGTGCAGATAACATTCCTAGGGACGAGTTCCGGTGTACCGACGCGATCGCGTAATGTTTCTAGTGTCGCCCTGAGATTACCTCAACGGGCTGAGATGTGGTTATTCGACTGTGGCGAAGGTACTCAGCATCAAATTATCCGAAGCGACCTGAAAATCAGTCAACTCTCCCGAATTTTTATCACCCATATGCACGGCGACCACATCTTTGGCTTGATGGGTCTGTTGGCTACCTGCGGCTTAGCTGGTAATGTGGAACGCGTTGATATTTATGGTCCACCTGGATTAAATGAATACCTGCAAGCCGCCGGACGTTACTCTCATACACACTTTTCCTACCCCGTCAAAGTTCACGCCATCAGTCCAGGAGTGATTTACGAAGACGATGAATTTACCGTTACCTGTGGTCTTTTGCATCACCGCATTACCGCCTTTGGCTATCGCATAGCGGAAAAAGACCGACCAGGGCGGTTTGATGTGGAAAAAGCTAAGGCGTTGCAAATTCCTCCAGGTCGCATTTACGGTCAACTTAAACGCGGTGAAACGGTAACCCTCTCTGATGGGCGAGTGATTAACGGTGCTTCACTGTGTGGCGAGACAGAAATTGGACGCAAGATTGCGTATTGTACAGACACAGTTTATTGCGATGGAGCAGTGGAATTAGCACAGGATGTAGATGTGTTAATTCACGAAGCAACCTTTGCCCACCAAGATGCGGACATGGCTTTTCAGCGGTTGCATTCCACAACAACAATGGCAGCGCAAACAGCTTTCGTCGCTGGGTCGCATCGCCTAATTATGACTCATTTCAGTCCCCGCTATGCTCCCGGAAATCCCTTGGAATTGAAGGATTTACTTCAAGAAGCCCGTGCTATTTTTCCTAATACGGACATGGCTTATGATTTTCTGGTATGGGATGTACCAAGGCGGCGAGAAAAGGAGTTAACTACAGTATGAGGGGCATGGGGGAAAGACGATCTAAGACAAATTCCTACGTACTATCTTCAAGCATTTAATCGGTTGTAACCGTGTCACCTTTTACTACTTATTCCTCATTCCCTATGCCCTATGC
>CAZZYE010000155.1:3601-11130 GCA_964658145.1 uncultured Stigonema sp. | reverse complement strand
GAAAAACATCTTTTTTTACAAGTGCGGCTCTAAACCTACCTATGTAGTTTTTTTCTTTTCCTGTTCCCTGTTCCCTGTTCCCTTTTTTATGTAATAAACTATACTAACATTTTGTGACTTATATTACCACCCACCAAAGCCATAAAGAAAATATTGACAAGAATTTTGCTGCTAACACTTGAAACGCCTACCTTCAAAAGAATCTTCTAGAATGAAAAGGAGGGATTAAGTACATATACCAACGGAGGAATAAATAACTCATGGCTGGTGGCAAGTCTCAGACCCCTGTTAGTCTGTCAGACAGAGAACTGCAAATTATCGATTTAGTGGCCGCTGGCTTAACTAACCAAGACATTGCAGCTAAACTGGAAATTAGCAAGCGTACAGTTGATAACCACATCAGCAATATTCTTACTAAAACCGAGACAGACAACCGAGTAGCTCTTGTACGTTGGGCTTTGCAGTGGGGTAAAGTCTGTTTGAATGATGTAAATTGCTGTGCTCTACCTAACCGAAACGATTAAACAGACTGGTAGTATACTGCCAAGCTAACTTTGACTATTTGCTAATGGTTCTCCTCCTCACTTTGCTTCTTTTAAGTGCAATCTCTCAAAATTAAGCAAAAGCAGAGTACTGGACTGTTGATCTTGGGTGGAGGCAGTATTTCCTCCACCTATATATATTTATAAAATTGTTGATTGTTCATTGTTAATAGCAATCAACAATCAACAATTAACAGTCAACTAACAACACTTATGACTTTAGACCCTGTTTTTGCAGCTAAACTGCGTTCCGCCGCCGACCGATTATTTGAACTATTGGAAAAATTCACCGTCTCGCGGGTGCTAGTCATTGGAGATTTGACTCTGGACGAGTTTCTCACTGGTCAAGTAGAAAGAATTTCTCGGGAAGCACCAGTGTTGATTCTTCGCCATGAAACTACCAAGCAAGTACCGGGTGGTGGTGCGAATGCGGTATATAACTTTGCCCAGTTGGGGGCTAAAGTTTTGGCTGTAGGGCTTTTGGGCAAAGACGACCAGGGAAAGGCGTTACGTGGTTTGTTGTCAGTAGCAGGAGTTAATACTGATGGCGTTTTTCTTGACCCAAACCGCCCGACAGTGACCAAAACCCGAATTTCCGGTCATTCTCGTCAATCAGTGACTCAGCAAATAGTCCGGGTGGACCGAAAATCAGATGATTTACCGGATATGGATTTGCAATTGCAGTTGGCTAAGTATGTAAAAGAGCAAATTAGCTTAGTAGATGCTGTAGTATGTTCTGACTATGGTGATGGAACTCTGACTCAGCCTGTGATTGCGGCGGCGTTGTCTTTTCCACGAACGATTGTGGATGCTCAAAAGCATCTGAAGCGGTACTGTGGGGCGACAATATTTACCCCCAATTTACCGGAAGCAGAACTTGCTGTAGGCTATGGGATTACTGATGAGGTCACTTTAACTCAGGCAGGAAGTGACTTACTGGCATTGACGCAAGCACAGCATATCTTGATTACTCGTGGTGAGCAAGGGATGACTTTGTTTGACCGCGATGGTGGGAAACACCACATCCCAGCTTTTAATCGGACTGAGGTGTTTGATGTTACAGGTGCTGGAGATACAGTGGCGGCGGCGTTGACTCTGGGTTTAACTGCTGGGGCTTCGGCTTGGGAAGCGACGGTTTTGGGTAATTTAGCGGCTAGTATTGTAGTGCGGCAGTTCGGTACGACAACGACAACGCCTACAGAAATGAGGGTGGCGTTGCAAGCGTTGTTGGAAGAACAAGAGTAATGAACCGCAAAGAACGCAGAGGAAAGAGAGGAGTGGGTTTGATGAGTCGTAGGTTGTTGGTGACTGGTGGTGCGGGGTTTATTGGTGCGAATTTTGTGCTTCACTGGTGTGGAGCTTATCCTGATGACCGGGTGGTGGTTTTGGATGCGCTGACATACGCAGGGAATCGGCGTAATTTGGCGTCTGTTGAGGGGCGAGAGAATTTTCGCTTTGTGCAGGGGGATATTTGCGATCGCTCTGTTGTCGATGAGCTATTACAAACGGAAAATATTGATACAGTTGCCCACTTTGCTGCTGAATCTCATGTCGATCGGTCGATTTTAGGTCCTGGTGCTTTTGTGCAAACTAATGTGGTGGGAACTTTCACTTTGCTAGAAGCTTTTCGTCATCACTGGGAGGTAAATTCAAAGTCGTCTGATTATCGTTTTTTGCATGTTTCTACTGATGAGGTTTACGGTAGTCTGGGATTTGATGACCCTCCTTTTAGTGAAACTACGCCCTACGCTCCCAATAGTCCTTATTCGGCGTCTAAAGCTGGTAGCGATCATTTAGTCCGTGCTTATTATCATACTTATGGGCTACCAACGATGATTACGAATTGCTCTAATAATTATGGTCCCTATCAGTTTCCAGAAAAGCTAATTCCCCTGATGTGTATTAATACGTTGATGGGTAAGCCATTGCCAGTATATGGTGATGGCAAAAATGTCCGAGATTGGCTTTATGTGGGCGATCATTGTAGTGCTTTGGATGTGGTGATTCGTTTTGGTACACTAGGGGAAACTTACAATATCGGCGGCAATAATGAGGTAAAAAATATCACCCTTGTGCAGATGTTATGTCAGATGATGGATGAATTAGCACCGGATTTACCAGTGCGTCCGGCAGGAGATTTGATTACTTTTGTTAAGGATAGACTTGGACATGACCGGAGATATGCGATCGATGCGGCTAAGCTTAAAACTCAGCTAGGTTGGACGCCATCAATGACGATTACAGAGGGTTTACGTCTAACTGTTGAATGGTATCTTACTCATCGCGATTGGTGGCAACCGTTGTTATCAAAGGAATATCAGACTTACTACCAAAAAATATATGTGTAAAGTACCTTTGTATTAGCAAACACATTAATCACACCCTGTACTTAGAACCAACAGCCAATTCAGTAAAATCTCTGTTTCCATAACTTCAGTACAATTACTGATGCTATATTAGTAATTGGTTTGTAGTCGCGCTTTAGCGCCCTAAAGCGCAACTACGAGCCATTTATGGTATCAGTCCAAATTTTCTAACTAACCTAGCAAATTACAAAAATTTGCCCCTCAAACAAATGTTCCCATTATTTGGAGCCTTTATTATAAGAAATCCCGTTGAAAACCCCTGAGAAACAGGGCGTGCAAAAAATTAGAAGTACGCTACAAGCGGTAGCCTAAAACCAAAAATCTTCACTGTATACTGCTATAGATAATGGGTACATTCTTACAACACAGCCCTTGAATTTACCTCTGTGAAGATTCGACCGCGTTTCTCAAAGGCTTAAATCGTGTCTTGCGTTGTTCTGTGGAATGCTCGTTTAACATTCGGTTTAAGGAGGTAATAAATTGTGACAATCTCCAGGACTAAACGCAGGATATTTAATCCACTTCTGTCGATTGGGTTTCCCTGATACAGTCCGAGTAAATAGCCCAGAGTTCCTAACCCTGTGAGGATTAGGGTCGTCATCCAAGCCCAGCCTTTGAGCTTTTGTAGGTAGTAAACGAGAAGTAGATTGAGCAAGTCAAAAAACAGGACAATAGGAAAAAAGATGAGGGTGACTTGTTGGAGTGCTTGTGGAGAAAGCTTCCCGTCTAGGGATGGGGAGAACCAATGCAAGAAGAATTGATCTAAGTAGGTAGGCGCAAATAAACCTAACTATGTAAAGAAATTTAAAACGCTCGAAACCCTTTCGATTGCTTCACTTCGCTTCGCTCCGTTCGCAATGACATAGTTAGGACTTACGCACACTCTACGAATTATTGGCGCTCTTGGCGCCTTGGCGGTTCGATAAATTAAGCTTTTTGGCAATTTTTGCGTAAGTCCTGATAGTTATAAATTTTCTCGCCTACCTACTTACGCTGCATCAATGCATTAGAGAGCAAATTCGGATTGAGAACTTTCTCAGCACTTTCAGCACCCACAACGGGTAGACTGTTGGTATCAATCAGCCCCAGTTGAACTAGAACAGAAGCTTGATCCCAATAAATGTGTTCGTGTGCTAACTTTCCGTCTCTAAAGCGAACGATCGCAACCACTGCCACTTCAACCCGCTTTCCGGTTGCGGCAAGACCAGGTAACATCCAGTCCATACGAACGGTGTGCGTGAACTTAAACACCATTTCATCCACTAGCTGATCTGTGCCGATCGTGCGGGAGACGGGGATGAATTCGGTATCGGGCGGCATCTGCGGAATGAAATGTTTGGAATAAAACTCGCCCAGCTCGTCTAATCCCACTCCTCCGGTCATCACGGGAATGTTGTTGACGTAGGCATCGGGAACCATCGTGGCAAGGCAAGGGCTGCCTCGGTGTCGCATGTGGCAAACTCGGCTGCCATGTGTTCTTCCCACAGCGATTGCAGCACTTCTTCAGCAGGAGTAAGTTTTGTCTGTGAATTCGAGATTGTTTCAACGCTCATAATGAACTCCTAATTTGAATGTTGTGGTTTATGTTGTAGGTCTTCTCAACCAGAATGCCATTCCAGCCCATTTGCCGACTGGATAACACCAGAGTTTTATTCAACCGTTGGTTGAGTTCGATCAGTCTAAGAAGCTTCCCTGTCACAGATTTTGTTTTCAGCATCTGACTTACCGATTTGACCTAGTATCACTCTTAAATTAGTTGTCTTGCAAAAAATTTTGTACCCGCTAGAACTTACGCATTGACAAAATTCTGCTTGTATGGTCATCTCCATAGGAGATAGAAATCACCTCAATGTACTAGGGTTTTGAACTAGCGAGGACATAAGCCGGACTTCTATTTCTTCTATAGGTGTAAGGGAAATCAACTTATGCACTGGCTTTCGATAGAACGTGGATTAGAGATAGCTGAAACATTTTGTGTGCGCCGTGGCGCACGGTAAGCATAATCCGGTCTTTTTGTACAGTGCGTAAGTTCTAGTTAAGTAAAAATACTTAAAAAGCTTGACTAAGCAATAATACTTATTTATAATAATTTAATAAAAATTAAGAAATATAACAATATTTAAGTCCGGGATAATTTCAGAAGACATGGATGCTGAGGAACTTGTAAGACGCTATGGCGCAGGGCAGAGGAATTTTTGTCGGGTAAATCTCAGAGGCGCAAACCTCAGTGAGGTTTGTCTCACTCAAGCAAATCTCAGGCAAGCAGATCTGACTGGTGCCGATCTCAGTTGGGCAATTCTGTATCAAGCAGACTTGAGTGAAGCAAACCTCAGAGAAGCCAATTTGAACGGAGCAAACTTGATTGCGGCAATCCTGTCGATGACAGTGTTCAATGCAGCAGATTTAAGTAGAGCAAATCTCAGCAGGGTAAGGTTATTTCAAGCTAATTTAAGGGACGCAAACCTGACTAAGACTAATCTAACTTATGCTCACTTAGTGGAAGCAGATTTAACCAGAGCAATCCTAAACCAGACAACTTTGACTGGTGCTGATTTGACTGGATCTGACCTTACAGAAGCACTCTTGATCAGGGTCAGTCTCAGAAGAGCAACCTTAACACGAGCAATCATGCCTGACGGTACACTTTATCAGTAAAAACGCTTTAGGTTCACCAACCAATCTTGTGCAGCTTTTGGGGAATGCAGGTGTACTACTTGCAGATGGGCATACTCAGGTTTCTTCAAAAGCAGCGGATACTCTCTCCGCCTTTTGTAATAAGTCTGAAGCGCCCACAAAATAATCGAATCCCGACTGAAGGTAGTTTTCCAAGTCTCGCGGTTACCATTGCAAACTTCCTGTTGTGTCACCACCCGCCGAAAAGTTCGCCAAAGCACACGACTCATAACCACTGAGAAAGAATAATCTAACCAAACAACCGTATCAGCTTTTCCCAAACGATATCACGTTCCTGGCTGTTCAAATTACCATCTACCACCCAAGTATTGGCTGACACTGCTTGAGAAACTCTCTCTTGCATCACATCATTTGGCACTTCCACCCAATTAGGTTCCCAGTGCAGCTTATCCAATTCCACATGCGAAATGGCAAGACGCTGCGAAATTTCTCTCGCTAAAGTCGTCTTACCCGATCCACTCGTCCCCACAACAGAAATGCGCTGCACTGATTTCCTCTCTTGGCGACCTTGGCGTCTTGGCGGTTCGTATCTTTAAGTCGTATACTCAGCGTTAATCTTCACGTAATCATAACTCAAGTCACAACCCCAAGCCTTACCCGAACCGTGACCATTGCCAATACTAACAGCAACGATCGCTGGATTATCTAATCCTTGCGTCTTCACAGTACTACGATCGCCTGACAAATCATTGCTCATGTTGGTAGCAATCATATCCTTTGGCAAAGCATCATCAGCAGCTTGTTTCAAATATGCACTCGCGGCTTGACGATCAAACGGTAACGGTTGACCATTTTCCATCAGCAATAAATTCCCTAACTGGATTTTCAGGCTGTCTTGTTCAAAAGGCACACCTGCACGTCCGGCTGCGGCGGCGATCCGTCCCCAGTTAGGATCGCGTCCAAAAATAGCAGACTTGACTAACGACGATCCTGCAATAACTTTGGCAACTTGACGAGCTGATTGTTCATCAGGTGCGCCAGTCACTTGCACTTCAATCAGACAAGTTGCACCTTCGCCATCACGGGCGATCGCTTTCGCCAAATGCTGGCAAACTGCTGTTAACATTGCCTCTAATTTTTCTGCTTCTGTCCCCATTTCAGTAATTGCTGGAGTGCGGGATTCTCCATTGGCAAGAGCGATCAAGCTGTCGTTTGTGCTAGTATCACCATCAACAGTAATAGAATTGAAACTTTTATCAGCTGCTCGACTTAACATTTGCTGCCATAGTCCCGGTGACACTGCTGCATCACAGGTAACAAATGCTAACATGGTTGCCATATGAGGATGAATCATGCCGCTTCCTTTGGCAATGCCACCAATCCGGACTGGGCGATCGCCGATTGTTGTCTCAAGCGCAATAGATTTTTTTACCAAGTCTGTGGTAATAATCGCACCTGCTGCTGCATCTGACCCTGTTTCTGATAGTGCTGCTACTACTTTAGGAATACCTGTTTTTAGTATTTCCATCGGGATTCTTTGCCCAATTACCCCGGTAGAAGCTAATAGCACAGATTCTGAGGGTATGCCCAGTGCTTGTCCTAACATCATGGCACTTTCTAAGGCATCGAGCCAGCCTTGAGTACCTGTGGCAGCGTTTGCTTGTCCCGCGTTGCACAGAATAGCACGAGCACTATGCTTTGAGAGCAAGCGCTGGCGGCAATAATCCACGCAGGCTGCTTTCACTTGACTTGTTGTAAATACTCCAGCTGCGATCGCGTCTACTTCTGATAGTATCAGAGCCAAATCAGGTAATCCTGAAGGTTTTAGTCCTGCTGTAATACCTGCCGCCCGATATCCTCTCGGTGCTGTTACACCACCAGTAATTTCCTGCCAGTCTGCCATTATTCCTCTCCGACAACTATTTAGTTGCGCAAGAAGCGATTATATCAAGCTTTTGTTCGTTGTTAGTGGTTAGTTGTTAGTTGT
>CAZZYE010000155.1:0-3591 GCA_964658145.1 uncultured Stigonema sp. | reverse complement strand
AACAGGGAACTCTTAACAGGGAACAGTGTAGGTTATGTAAGTGGATTTGAAGATAGACCAAAACAAAGCCGCCTTTGTTTACTGCGGGGGTCGAAGACTCTTTTTAAAATGAGCGGGAAATCCGCGTGTTCTTAACGGGGAACACGAGGTTCCTCACTGTTCCCCGTTCCCTGTTAACAGTTCCCTTCTTGATGACTAAAAAAGAAAAAAGAGAGCTACTTGGGCAGCTCTCCAGATCATCAGGGTGCATCTTCATATCAAAGCATACCATTTTTAGGGTGAGGGGTGTGACCCATTATTTCTCTTTTATTTATAAAGAAATTCTTAAGAAATTTCACATCCATCCAACACCTCACCGAAAAATTCTCTTATCCTGAGGGTAAACCTGGTTTCTACGTCAGCACCGTCATTAGTCATTTGAGAATCACTAATGACTAAAAAAAAAAGGAGAGCATCTTGGGCAGCTCTCCAGATCATCAGGGTGCATTTAATTAGCAGAGTATATCATTTTTAGCATGAGGGGTCAGACCCATCTTTTATGCTTTTTTGCTCAAGATACTGTGAACATCACGGAAAACCCCTAATTTGTAGAGACGGTGCATGCAACGTCTCTACAAATTAGCCGTTGAGCTTTTTGTCAACCAATTCATTTGTCAGCTTGGGATCGGCACGTCCCCCAGTTTGTTTTAACACTTGCCCAACAAAGAAGCCCTTAAGGCTAGTTTTGCCACTCTTGTACTTTTCGAGTTCTTTAGGATTTGCAGCTATGACTTGATCGACGATTGGTTCAAGCACACTAGCATCGGAGATTTTCTCTTCCCCTTGAAAAATTTCGTCAGGACTCCGACCATTAAGCAAGTCTGGTAGCTTGTCTTTAGCTTGTTTATTGCTGATCGTGCCAGAGTCTATAAGAGTGATTGTCTTAGCTAGATTGGTAGGTGTGAGGGCAATTTCCGTAATGCTAAGTGGTTTGTGCTTGTTAAGATAGGCGGCGATATCCTGAGTAATCCAGTTAGCGGCTTGTTTAGGATTTGCTTGAGCTTTGATCACCGCTTCAAAATACTCAGAAAATGTGTGATCTTCTGTCAACACCCGCGCATCATAAACCGAAAGCCCCAACTCATTTTCATAACGATTTCGTTTCTGGGCTGGTAATTCTGGCAGTTCACTGCGCCACTTTGCTAATTGTTCATTACTAACTTCAATTGGTCCTAAATCTGGTTCTGGGAAGTAGCGATAATCGCTGCTCCCTTCCTTAACCCGCATACTAATTGTGCGTTGAGTGCCTTCTTCCCACAAACGAGTTTCTTGCACAATGCGTTCCCCAGCTTCTACCGCTGCGATTTGCCGTTCAATTTCGTATTCAATCGCCCGTTGAATGGCGTTGAACGAGTTCATGTTTTTGATTTCTACTTTTGTGCCAAACTTTTCTTGTCCAATAGGGCGCACGGAGATGTTGACATCGCAGCGTAGAGACCCTTCTTGCATGTTGCCATCACTAACACCGAGATAGCGTACAATGCGGCGCAATTCTTGGGCATATTCAGCTGCTTCTTGTCCAGAACGTAGATCGGGTTCTGAGACAATTTCCACCAATGGTACACCTGCTCTGTTGTAGTCTACTAGAGAATAGGTGGAACCAGAAAGGCGATCGCTACCGGCATGTACTAATTTTCCGGCATCTTCTTCCATATGCAGACGCGTGATGCCAATCTTTTTCCGCATCGGGTTCCCTTCAGCATCAACTAATTCAATTTCTAACCAACCATGTTCAGCGATCGGCAAGTCGTATTGAGAAATTTGGTAATTTTTGGGTAAGTCTGGATAAAAATACTGCTTGCGGTCAAATTTGCTATATTTTGCAATTTGGCAATTCAACGCTAAACCGGCTTTGACGGCGTATTCTAGTACCTTTTCATTTAGGACAGGTAACACCCCAGGCAAACCCATGCAAACCGGATCGATGTTAGTATTGGGGTCAGCACCAAATGCCGTAGAGCTATTAGAGAAAATCTTGGTTTTGGTACTGAGCTGACAATGGGTTTCTAGACCAATAATCGCCTCGTACTCAGTTTTTACTAAAGCTACAGAAGTCATAAAATCGCAAATTCTGGCTAATCCTCGTTTAGGCTACTATTGTAGTCTGGTATTGACTAGCTCTAAAGGCGGTTATTAGGGTGAGAAATGCCTACCCTCATTGAAAATAAATGGGACGGGCTGTCCGGCATATCCCACAAGAAAAATTAATCTATTTATTGTGGGGGAGCCAGCGCGCATGAGGAGGGTTTCCGACGCCAGTTGCCTGCGACGGGAAACCCGTATAAGCGCACTGGCTCCTCCGTAGGCAACTGGCGATAGCGTTAGCGAAGCGTTAGCCGGTACTCCGGCGTCAGCCTTAGCGAGGAACGAGCGTCACCCGAAGGGCGTTGGGCGTCTCGCCCGCCCAGTCTACTAGTGCAAGAAAAGAAAATCATCACATAATTGTGCAACGCGATCACCCATGTCAATTCCTCTCACCTGTGATATTTACTAAGGTGCTGAGGTTGTTAGGGTCTACTTCATAGGCAGCACCAAAGCCGATGACAAAGCGACCTTTGCTAGGTGTAAGCTGAAAAATGCGGAAGTCTGGCAAGTCTCGCAGGATCTGAATAATTTCTCCGAAACGCGCTTCAAAGCGATCGACAATTTGGTTCCACAACTGTGCATCGCGATCAACTAAGCTGGCTGTACAGTCAAACGTTAGGCGGCGGCGGGCAAAGATTTGCTTAGTCTGAGACTCATCTTCAATAAACAGTACACTTACCCTAGGGACAGTATAGAGATTTTGAGTGTGGCTAGAAAGACCACTGACATAAATGTAAATATTTTTACTTTCGTCAATAATAAAGGGAGCATAGCTGGCATTGGGAATGCCATCTTCGCTGACGGTGCTAAGAACAACGCTTTGGAAGAGGTCGGAGAAGCCTTGATAGGCGGCGAGGGCGGTTTCAAATTGCGACATGGAGGAACCTATTTAAAATTTTTTCAGCAACTAGTTTCATTCAAGGCAGGTAAAATAACAGTAAATTAAAATTTATAGATAAAGCGATGCAGTTAGAAGATTATTGTCAACTACCCTAACCTCCCTCCGGGTAGGTTAGGGCTTGCTAGAGAAAGGTAGCAAGGGTAACTAGATGACTACCGCATGAGTTTCAGTCTGGCACACAAGTCCGGGTACTCCTCTAGCTCGGAATAATGTAAACCCCTCCGCTGGGGGTGTGGCGTAAAGGTCAGATATCTTGGCTGAAATGCGGTAAGGGGGCTGTTACTCAGTAATGAGGTTTATCACAATGAACAACAAAACGACTAGAGTTTCAGTATTAGCGCCAGATGGTAAGCCACTAATGCCTACAACTTCAGCAAGAGCTAGAAGATGGCTTAAGTCAGGTCGAGCAAAAGTGGTTAGAAACAAGCTGAATATTTTCACTATTCAGTTAGTAGAAGAGCCATCTGGCAGAATACTGCAGGACATAGCGTTGGGAGTAGACCCTGGAAAAAAGTTTAGTGGCATGGCGGTAGCAAGTGCTAAGATTACTCTATTTTTAGCGCATT
>CAZZYE010000154.1:0-11142 GCA_964658145.1 uncultured Stigonema sp. | reverse complement strand
CCAAAAGCATCAACTAGGCGTAACAGAAGAGCGCGATCGCGCCAATACGGTCAAACTGTTTTAGGGCAAAGCCAAAACGGGGGCAAAAGACAAAGTTTAAAAGGAGCGTTATCAGTAGCTGACAGGTGGGAATACTTGAACTAAGGATATCTGTAAGCTACTCACCGCTGCTAAATATGACACAGCTAAATATTTTGGAACTTGCCAAGCAGGGCGATACAAATGCGCTCTCACACCTGTTCAACCAATATCTGCAACCTCAAGGCATTACTGCAAAAGCTTCTTGTAAGCATGATTGTCTCAAGGTGGTGTTGGAGTCAGTTGAAGTTCCAGAACAAGATTATCTGGTTGCATTCATCCTAATGGAGGTGACCAGCTTAGAGGTTAAATCTATCAGAAAAGTCAAAGTTTACGGGCAGCAAGCCAAAACTTTTGATCCGGCTTGGTATCAAGAATTCGAGCTAGAGAAACAGGTTGAATTGCCTTCGTCAGCATCAGCACAATCCACATGTGCCAACACCCAAGCTAATTATCAAAAAGAATTATCTAGAAATAGAGTATCCGAAATAGAATTTAGAGCAGCTTTGGAAGAATGCGCTAAAACTGCGCGACAGACTTATGAAAGAACTGTAGAGTACAGTAAACAAGCCAAAAGTATTTTGCAAAAACTAAATATTAATATTAGCGCGACTACTTCTCACTTATTAAGAAATAAAGATGCCGAGCGGTTTGAATTTGCTCGTGTCTTAAAAGATATAGTTTCAGAAGTTAAACAGTTATCCCAAGAAGGCATAGAAGACTTAATTAGTTCCTTAAATACAAAAAGAAACCACTTAGAAGACTTTACCATTGCTTTATTTGGGAGAACGAAGGCTGGCAAAAGCACAATTTGTGAGGCGCTGACTCGCGGGGATGGTCACACGATTGGGAAAGGGTCGCAACGAACAACGAGAGATATGAGGGAATATCGCTGGCAAGGCTTGCGCTTGCTTGATACACCAGGAATTGAAGCTTATCAGGGTGAGGAAGACACAGCAAAAGCCAATGAGGTAATTGATCAGTCTGATATGCTCATCTTTTTAACAAGTGATGACTCTGTACAACCAGATGAATTTAGTGCAATGGCACAATTACACAGAATCAATAAATACTTCGCTGTCATTCTTAATATAAAGCATGATATTTCAAACCAACTAGAAGACCTGCTGATGTTTATTGACATCCCAGAAATGGTATTTAATGAACAAAGACTAGCAGAACATCAAAACCATATTCGGAATTATACCAAAGAGCATTTGAAAATAGACAATGTAGATTTAGTATATATCCACGCTCAAGCTGGATTTTTAAGCACAAAACCAAAATATCAGGAGTATTCCCAGAGGCTTTGGGAATTAAGCAAAATAGAAGAATTATATTATCTAATTGCCTCTGACATCCAGAATAATGGGCAGAGAAGACGAATGTCTACATTTTTTGATGGGGCAATTAATTTCATTAGTGAAATTGAGTACAAGTTAGATAATGGTCAAGATAACTTATATAAGCAAGTCAAATTCATGATGCTGCAAAAAGTAAAACTAAAGCCTTGGGGTGCTGTAAATGCAGCTAAGTTTATCAGAGGTTTAGGTCCTTTTTTGGCTATTGGTGGGGTAGTCTTAGACGCTGCTATGACAGCTAAACAGGAGCAAGATGAGGCTGAGCATCAGCAAAAGCTACGTCAGGCTAGGGCAGAAATGAGACAAGATTTCAGACGGGTTGCTTGTGAAATGCGAAAAGAGTATGAAGTAAAAATCGAAAAAGAAATAAGTTTTTACGATGAGGAGATAAAGGATATTGAGTGCAAGCAAAAGGAGTTGAGTAATACTGAGCAATCGAAAGTTGACATAGTAAGTCAAATCGAAAATAAGCGTCAGGAGATTCAGCAGGAGATTAAGCGACTGATGAAGTAGTGCGATCGCCCCTCAACCTGTGCAACTGCTGTAAAAACTCTAACTTTGGGTAACTGATATCTTGCACCACCCTCAGAAACCGGGTTTCTTACGAATCAGTAAAGCTGAAACCGTTAATATATCGTTCAGAAACCCGGTTTCTCTCGCCTTGTTGAGAATGGTGCAAGATCTCAGGTAATGCGATCGCCACCTCTTTACGACACCGTGTAGACTTTGGGATTGGCTTGTCACCAGACATCGCTCTCATTTAGCTTTTGAACAAGCGCGATCGCTTCTACAATATTTGATACGGTTATAGTGCAATACCGTTCAGTTAAGGCTGAAAGGTCGGAATTGCAGGCTGTGTAGAGACGCGACGCCCTTCGGGTTCGCAGTCCCCTACGGCGGGAAACCCGCCTACAGGGCTGTCTCACCAGTCGCTTACGGAGGGAAACCCTCCTGCAGCGCTGGCTCAAATTTCGCGTCTCTACATAAGTTGACGGTAGATAGATTATCTTAACTGAACCGTATTGGGTTATAGTACAGTGAATATGTCAGGAGTGGAACTCTGGCGATGCCTTGCCTTATATCACGATGAAAGCTAAACTCTACGACCAAATCAAGGCATTGGTTGAAGTACAAGCCGATTTCCGAGATCAGATTATTCCTAAAAATACACTGGGAACAGTTGTAGAATGCTTCGAAAATCCCGAAGGTTACGCAGTGGATCTTGCCATTCCCAATCAAAAGTTAGTTGGAGACTTTGAATACATAAACGTCACCCTTAGCCCCGATCAATTGGCGCTTGTGGATACTGCTTCATAACCAGTTAGCATTATTACTCAGTAATACCTTTAACTATCCAAAAGCATCAGATTTTCAAAGGGATGAGTATTTTTCCAACGGTAAGTATTGAAATCTCTTCGGTCAACCGAGAGAATTCGTCCATGTCCCAAGTGTTCTGCTAAAACCACTAACGAACCGTCGGCAAAATCCATTGGTAAGTCGGCATATTGTTCCATCAGTTCACAAATGCGTTTACCATGATGCGGTTGTAAATCAAAAACTGTAAATACCCCTGTAGACAAGTTACTTATGAAATTAACTTGAGCTTGGTTGCCCATTGTTGTCAAAAGTAGATAGCAAGTTTCAGTAACGACAGCCCAAGTTGTAATTAGAGGTTCTTTGAGATTAGCAAGTACTTTTATTGCTTGAGTATGGTGTGGGTCATTTCGATTTGCCAAAGCTAACCAAAAGCCTGTATCAACGATCACCATACTTAGCTTTCAAGCCATCTCTCAAAACTGACTTGTAGTTCACAGACAGATTGGGATCTGCTTCACCACAACCGATAAAACCACTTTCCATTAGTCCTAAGAGTGGGTTTTTTTGGTGCTGCTGAAGCTGCTGGTAGTACAAGTCTATAGCAGACTTGATCGCATCCGTTACTCCCTGATTGGTCTGCTGTTGAATATAGGCTACTTTGTTAGAATACTCTTCATCTAATCGGGCATTGATTCGCATTGCCATTCCTCTTCGTCATACGCTTGTATGACAGATTAACATATCCGCAGCATCGATGTCTATTTCACTCCGACAGGAGCAAAGTGCGTACTGAAGCTAATGGAGATCCCACCCGAGACGAAAGCACGTCTAAGGCTTGATCGTCAGCGGTCATGGATTATGCTGTCCGATCAAACCTAGTTGCTGGCTTTGCTGTGCTGGGCATGGCGTTTCCTGCCGCGTTTGATCGCATCTTCAATCTTGAGGGGCTGGGCTTCCCCGCTGTCGATACCTGCCTGAATTTGCTGTCGCAATTCATTCAGCCGGATTTCCCGCAAGCTATCTTGGTCTTTGAGTAACCGTAATCCCTCACGGATCACCTCACTGGCAGAGTGGTACAAGCCACTAGCCACCTTCGTGCTTATATACTTTTCCAATTCTGGTGTTAGTGAAACATTCATGGCTTATCCCTTCGGTACAATCTACCTACTACCATTTTACCTTCAATATCCAAAAATAGCAATTTTTGTTATTACCCTAGTAAGGAATAGTTGATTTTGGACTATTCTCAATGATGGTTTGTAGCTGTACCAAAAGCATCAACTAGGCGTAACAGAAGAGCGCGATCGCGCCAATACGGTCAAATGCCAAACATCGGGATATAAATGCGATTAATATTCTGGTTAGGGAGTGGTTAAATTTACCAAGCATTACTACAACAACGAGCCTGAAACAAGATTGCCTACAGGTAATGCTCGAATCAGTCCAAGTGCCAGAGCAACACTCAGTAGTCCCGCTGATTCGTGATGGAATGATTGATTTACTCCCTTCCCGCCCGAAGATTACCTATTTAATAAACCGCGTACTGCGAAGCAGAAGCCGAAGGCTAGACGCAAAGGACACGTTCGCGCAGCGTCTCCGTCAGGAGAAGAAAGAAGAGAAAGAAAATCGGTAATCTTACACCGGAAAGGGAGTAGGTATCCAATCTTTTAAAAAGGTCAAAATATATGGGCGAGAGACAGGTGAAGATTTTCCAGATTGGCAACAAGAGTTTGAGTTAGAAGTACACGTAAATTCACCTTCGCCAACACCTCAAGCAGATGTTGAAGTTGAATCCTCAACTGCTATTCCCAAAACAACAACAGATGGTGAGTTATCTCTAAGTTCAACTGCTTTTGCTTTGGCAAAAGCAGTTGGTAAATTATCTGTAAAAAAACTATCTTTTTTGCGATCAGTGTTTGGAGCAGCAGCAGAAACCGCCGAAGCCGTCAGGGGTGGAGAAACAAACAAATATTACGGTGGTATTGAATTGCTCCTGTTTAAATTAGATACGGTTGATTACTGACTCGAAAATTAGCGAGGGTAATTTTTCCTCATGCTTATGGCTGAGTTTTTTGTTGAACAAATTCAGTAGATTAGATTTAGAGCGGGTGCTAAAGGACTGAGCCACTTGAGGCAGGACAGATACAAACCAAAAGCGGCAGCACCCATAAGTAAGGAGGTTGAAAAGATGGACAGTACTCTACAGCAAATAGTCGATCAGGGTGAGCCGATTGAACACAAGCAAGCAGATAAGGATTTCGCCAATGCCTCCCCAAGGATACAGAAACCTCTAGTCATAGCAGGAACATCTGATGGCTTGCTGTTTCTCGATTCCAAGCAACGTGTTGAACTTGAAGGCTATTCCATCACATCTCTTGCCTCAAGTTCTGATGGGCTGTGGGTCATCGTTGATCGCAACTCAGTATGGCATCGCAACCCAGAAGGCGAGTGGCATCAAGTAGTTTCAATTGATGATTTGCGGCTGAACTGCATCCTGCCTTACAACGGTGCAGTTCTGGTCGGAACATCACAAGCTCATCTTCTCCGCATTGCAGACGGAAGCACGAATCGCATCAATTGCTTTGAGACGGCTGAGGGACGCTCTGAGTGGTATACGCCGTGGGGTGGTCCTCCAGATGTTCGTTCGATGGCTATAGGTCAATCTGGTGAACTCTACGTGAATGTGCATGTAGGAGGCATTTTATGTTCTGACGATCGCGGACAGTCATGGCAACCCATCATCGACGTAGATGCAGATGTCCATGAAGTACTAACAGTTCCATCTCATCCGGAACTTGTGTTGGCGGCTACGGCGCGGGGGCTGGCTGTAAGTAGAGATAGAGGGAATTCTTGGAGCTTTTCACGCGAAAACCTACATACTGCCTATGCACGAGCCATAGCAGTATGTGGGGAAACCATTGTGATGAGTGCTTCTACGGGTCCTGGTGGTGACAAAGCAGCTATATACCGACACCCGCTCGACAAGCCAGGAGCCTTTTCTAAGTGTGAGCAAGGTCTACCTGAGTGGTTTAATGACAATATTAACACGGGAACTCTTGCCACTTCAGGAAATCTAGCTGCTTTTGGAACCACTGACGGTCAGATATTTTTCTCGGACGATGTTGGCAACAGTTGGAAGCAGATAGCAGCCGATTTAGCTCCAATCTTTTGTCTAAATCTTACATGACTTGTTGTATAATGATGGGTTACGCGATTCCAAGGTCACAGCTTTGTGGGCGATCGCGTAACCAAAGTCTGCAAGGCGTTTCGCGCAACCGATATCCCTAATATACCATAAAACTATCTATTCAAAAAGATGAGTTTTGATGATATGTGACTAGCAATCAACTAACAGTAACTAGCCCCGATCAATTGGCGCTTGTGGATACTGCTTCATAACCAGTTAGCATTATTACTCAGTAATACCTTTAACTATCCAAAAGCATCAGATTTTCAAAGGGATGAGTATTTTTCCAACGGTAAGTATTAAAATCTCTTCGGTCAACAGAAAGAATTCGTCCATGTCCCAAGTGTTCTGCTAAAACCACTAACGAAGCATCAGCAAAATCCATTGGTAAGTCCGCATATTTTTCCATCAGTTCACAAATGCGTCTACCATGATGCGGTTGTACTGGGCATGGCTTTTCTTGCCGCGTTTGATCGCATCTTCAATCTTGAGGGGCTGGGCTTCCCCGCTGTCGATACCTGCCTGGATTTGCTGCCGCAATTCATTCAGCCGGATTTCCCGCAAGCTATCTTGGTCGCTGTGTTCATTTTTTCAACTTGATGATTTGACAAAACTTCCAACGGGAGCGATCGCCATAAACGTTAGAAAAGTTCCACCTTAACCCCGAGCATATTCCGTAAACTGGCGCATAAATGGTGACTGAAATCCTAAAACAATGTCTTCTTTTAAAACCCCTGCATGAACTAAATCAACCGCGATATCATCCTCCGTACCATTCCATTGCAGCCAAATTTTGTCACCTTTAATATCAATGTGGATAATGCAACTGTGTACCCAATTTTCACCTTCCCAACCTATATAAACGATTTGATAATGGTCGCGTTCTGTGTCAAAGATTGTCTCAACTTCTATATTACCGTAAGCTGGTTTTTGCTTGCCATACTCTAAAAGCATCTGTTGTACAATTTGGCGATATCGTGCTATTTTTTCCATTCAACAATCACCTCGCCCTTAACATTATAAATAATCATTTTGACTTGATTCTCTTCCACCATTTCCTTGGGAAAATCAAGTTGAAATAATGTTCTGTAAGTTGTCAAAGGTACTGCTAAATATAAAATCCTATCTGGCTCTCGTCGCTTTAATGCACCTCTGTAATTGATAACTTGTCCCAATGCGGTGTGAAATTCTGAGATGGCAGATGACCGCTCGCTTCGCTACGGTCGTGAGTTATCTGCCAACCATCTTTTTGTCAAGCTATTTTTACAACCTCATGAAAGACATCTTTAGCAGACATGCGTATCCATGATAATATTTTCTACTTCTATGCTATCGCGTCGCCGCATTATTGTACATTTAAAATCAATACCCGTGAATGAAATCGATTCAAATCGGGAAACCCTTGTTTCGCCCTTGATACAAGTTTTAGGAGGAGAGCAACTCGATTGGATGTAATACACGGGTTTGGGCACAACAATGTTGTGCCCCTACAAGCAAACTGTATTTCACTCCGACAGGAGCAAAATGCGTACCTATCTATTGAGATGCGAAGTATGACAACAAACTTTAGTCGGCGTCAATTTATCTTGTTTGGTTCAGCAGCGTTTAGTACCAGTTTACTGCTGAAAGCTTGCAGTAGTAAACCAACAACACCAACAGCTACAACAACGGGTGGTGCTGAAGGGTTTAAAATAGCGATCGCTCTGCCTGGAATGATTACGGACAAAGCCTGGAATCAATCTGGTTATGAAGGAATCAATTTAGCAAAACAAAAGCTAGGTGCCCAAACCGCCTATGTAGAAAAAGTAGCACAAGCAGATCAAACAGAAGTATTAACAGATTTTGCTCGTAAAGGCTACAATCTCATCTTCGCCCATGGCGGACAATTTGATGCCGCAATTGAACAAGTCGCCTCACAGTTCCCCAACACATTTTTAGTTGGAGTAAATGGTAATCTTAAGGGTGATAATATTGCTTCTTTACGAATAGATCACCTACAAGCTAGTTATTTATGTGGCATTATCGGTGCTTCTGTCACTAAATCGAATAAATTAGCTTATATTGCTGGGGAGAAGTTTCCTGCTACCGAGGGAGAACTGCGGGGATTTGAATTAGGGGCAAAGTCTGTTAACCCAAATACCCAAATTACTTCTACTTTTACGGGTGATTGGAATGATGTTGCCCTCGCCAAGGAAGCGACTCTCGCCTTAATTTCTTCCGGTGCTGATGTCATCTATCAATGGTTAGATAATGCCTCAGCCACAGTCTTACAAACAGCAGGTGAAAAAGGAGTCTATGCTTTTGGTAACACAAACGATCAATTAGAAGTTGCACCAAAAGCTGTCTTAACCAGCGCTGTGAAACGCTTAAATTTAGCCATAGCTTATATAGCAGAATTAGCCAAACAAAAACAAATAAAAGGACAAATATATACAATCGGGCTAGAAAGACCAGATATATTATTTTTAGGAAAATTCGGGGCTGTCATACCGGAGGCAGTTAAGCAAAAGGTATTGAATGCCTCGCAAGAGATTGTTAATAAAAAAATCATTTTTTCAGACTGCAAAGAGGCTGGTAAAGATACACGCTGCGTGAAGAAAACAACATGAACTATTTACGCTTAAAAAATATTACCAAACGCTTTGGTTCTTTTATCGCTAACGACAATATCAATCTCTCTGTTGCATCTGGAACCATTCATGCAATCCTAGGCGAAAATGGTGCAGGTAAGAGTACTTTAATGAATATTATTAGTGGACTCTATCAACCTGATGCTGGTCAGATTTACCTTCAAGAACAACCAATAAAAATTACCTCACCCTCTGAGGCAATTAAACTAGGTATTGGCATGATTCACCAACACTTCATGCTTGTACCCCAATTAACTGTCACAGAAAATATCATCTTAGGAACGGAGAAAACTTGGCGACTGAATCTACAATATAAACAGCAAGAAATCGCTGCATTATCCCAAGCTTATGGATTAAAAATTGACCCCACTGCCAAAGTTGAAAATTTACCTGTTGGGGCACAACAACGGGTAGAAATTCTCAAAGTTCTCTACCGTCGAGCCTCATTGTTGATTCTTGATGAACCTACAGCAGTTTTGACACCGCCAGAAGTAGAATCATTAATTGCTATCTTGCGCCAATTGGCAGCCACAGGCAGCACAATTATTTTTATCAGTCATAAATTAGAAGAGGTAATGAATCTCTGTGATACAGTAACAGTTTTGCGCCAGGGAAAGGTAGTAGCAACAACATCAACTGAAGCGACGACATCTCAGCAGTTAGCAGCATTGATGGTAGGACGTAAAGTTGCTTTACAGTTAAATAAAAGTCCTAGATTACCAGGAGAAATCATCCTGTCGGTGCAAAATTTACAAGTTGCTGATGAAAGAAGTATTCTTGCTGTCAATAATGTATCTTTTGAACTGCGGGCGGCAGAAATTTTAGGAATTGCTGGTGTAGATGGGAATGGACAGCGAGAATTAGCTGATGCCATCGCTCTAGTGCGGACTATTAAGCAGGGTAAAATTGAGTTTACGCACAACCATTCCTTAGTGGGCTACATCCCAGAAGATAGGCAGACAATGGGATTGGTGTTGCAATTTAGCATCGCCCAAAACTTGATTTTAAAAGCTTTTAAATATCTACCATTTTGTCGCCGTTTTTTGTTACAACTTGAAGCGATCGCCGATCATGCCCAAGCTGCAATGCAAGAGTTTGACATTCGGGCGACAGGGTTTGATATCAAGGTAAGTCAGCTTTCGGGAGGAAATCAACAAAAAGTGGTGTTAGCACGAGAACTGGCGCATTCCCCTGCTTTAATTATCGCCATGCAACCCACAAGGGGGTTAGATGTAGGGGCGACAGCAGCCGTCCATTCTCGAATATTAACAGAACGCGATCGCGGTGCCGCAATTTTGTATATTTCTACTGACTTAGAAGAAGTGATGGCAATGAGCGATCGCATTGCCGTAATCTACAGAGGTGAGTTTGTGGCTATTTTGGATGCAGCCACGGCGAAGGTGGAAGAAATTGGTTTGTTGATGGGTGGAGGAAATAATGATCGCAACTAATCGCACTAAATTCCTGTCACCAATCCTCTCACCGCTAATTGCGGTCGCCTCAGCCCTCACCGTCGGTGCTATCCTCATCCTAATTGCTGGGGCAAATCCCATCACCGCATACAGCATCCTATTTCAAGAATCTCTCTCTACCTACTTTGGATTTGGTAACACCCTCACCAAAATGACACCGCTATTGTTCACCAGTTTAGGCGTGTTAGTGGCGCTGCGGGCTGGGCAATTTAATATCGGTGGGGAAGGACAAATTTATCTGGGTGCGTTGGGAAGTACTTTGATTGGGTTATACGTGCAAGGATTACCTGCGGTGATTCATATCCCCTTAGCACTTTTGGCAGGATTTTTCTTTGGTGCAGTTTGGGGTTGGATTCCTGGTTATCTGAAAGCAATGCGCGGAGTGAATGAGGTAATTACGACGTTGTTGCTCAACTATATCGCAGTGAATTTAGTTAGCTACCTCGTGCAAAATCCATTAATGGCAACAGGTGCGCCTAGTCCTTATTCGCCATAAATTGCCAAAACATGCCGTTTAGCAATTATATTACCACAAAGCCTCGCCCATGCTGGTATTTTATTAAGTTTAATTGCCGCAGGTATTTTATGGGTATTGTTAGTGCGATCGCCTCTAGGTTACCAAATTACGGCAGTGGGATTTAACCCGATTGCCGCTCGTTATGCCTACATATCTGTTGAACGTACCATTATGCTGGTGATGGCTTGTGCGGGTGGTTTAGCTGGGTTGGCTGGGAGTTGTGAGGTGATGGGGTTGAAATATCGGCTATTTGAACAAGTTTCACCAGGTTATGGGTTTGATGCCATTGCGATCGCCTTTTTAAGTCGTGGTAGTGTTGTCGGTGTAGTCTTGACTTCTCTGTTTTTTGCGGCGCTTCGCAGTGGTGCGAATGTGATGCAGCGTAGTGCAGGTGTGCCGGTAACTGTGGTTTACGCGATTCAGGGGTTGACGGTGTTGTTTATTGCTATCAGTCTCGCGGTGGAAAGAGAGATCAGAGTAAAAACGCACAGGGGCGAGGAGGTTTAACCCAGAGAAACACAGAGAAATTTGGCGTTGCTGAATACAGGTATGAATTGCCCTCATCCCCGACCCTTCTCCC
>CAZZYE010000153.1:0-11151 GCA_964658145.1 uncultured Stigonema sp. | reverse complement strand
TCATACCATGCTTAACACTGTTAAAGACAAAATCTCAGAACTTAAGTCTGAGTTAGCTTACAAAGTTGCACTCTTGAACCATGCGAGAAATTTGCCTGCACTAGAACAGCCCGATCGCCTGATTCTTAATCATCTCAAAAAAGAAGGTGTTTACGTTACTTCCTTGTCAGCGTTGGGGTTAAATTCTACTACAAATCTTCTGAAAGTGGCTGACGATCAATTGTCTCGTATGCCCACGCCTAGTAACACCCATACAAATGAAAGGCTACCACAAATTTACACAGTTACAGACTTGCCAGAAATATCTACGTGGGCTATCGAAAAAAGACTGCTAAACATTATCGAAAATTACATCGGTCTTCCTGTTACCTTTCACGGTGTACATTTACGCAAAGACTTTGCCAACGAAAATCAATTTGGTACGCTGCTATGGCATAAAGATTCAGAAGACCGCCGAATTATCAAAATCTTTCTCTACTTGAGTGATGTCGAAGAAAAGCACGGTCCTTTTGAATATATACCACTGCCTTTAACCTCCATATATAACTTGAATTATTATCGGATATACCACAAGCTGTGGCAGTCTGGTTACTTAGGCATCAATGATGAAACTCTAAATGAAATTGTCCCAAAATCAGCTTGGAAATCATGTCCAGGTCCTGCAGGTACAGTCATTTTTGTAGATACGAAAAGTGTCTTACATCATGGAACACTAAGGACAGAGGAACGGTCAGCACTATTTTTTGTTTATACAGCTAATCCTCCCAAACGACCAGAACTTTGCACCCAATACTGGGATGAAACTTTTGCAAGACTAGACTTACAGCAGTTTTCAATTGAAACCGTGCCAGATTGTAAGGGCGTGGAAACCGCGCTGCGGTCCTCACGTATAGCAACCCTCAATGATTTGTGAAATAAAATTTATTTTTTGTGATGAACAAATGATTAATGATAGAGAACGACCATTAAGCTAATTTGAGGAAATTGCCTTTTCCTCTGTGTAGTAAATATTCATGAAGTGAGGTTAACTATGATCTTTACCGAAACCAATCTTAAAGACGCAATCATTATTGACTTAGAAGAAAAGTCAGATAACCGTGGTTTCTTCGCTCGCACTTTCTGCGCTAAAGAATTTGAAGCACACGGGTTAAAGCCAACAGTTGCCCAATGCAACCTGTCTTTCAACTACAAAAAAGGGACAGTGCGGGGAATGCACTATCAAGTTTCTCCTGCAGCAGAAACAAAATTAATCCGCTGTACTCAAGGCGCTATATACGATGTGATTATTGATATGCGTCCTGATTCTCCGACGTTCCTGTCGCATTTTGGTGTGGAACTAACCGCAGAAAACCACCGCGCCCTATACGTTCCGGAAATGTTTGCCCACGGCTATCAAGCACTTACCGACGAAGCTGAGGTCGTGTATCAGGTAGGTGAATTTTATACACCAGGGTATGAACGGGGTCTACGCTATGACGACCCATTTTTTAACATTCAATGGCCTGTAGAAGTGACTGTAATATCCGAGAAAGACCTCAATTGGCCATTGATGAGAATGATGACTGTCGGCGGCACATCTTCCCGGGAAACATAGAGATGAGGAAAATTAGCCAGAAAGTTTCTAATTTCTAAGTAGGTGGAAAAAATAAATCATCATTGGTTCGTAGTTGCGCAGTAAGCGCCTTCTCAATCACGGAGACGCTGCGCGAACCGCATCCCCGAAGGGGTAAGCATGCGCATCGCAACTACAAGCCTTATAAGTCAATACCGTTCAGTTAAGGCTTTGATCCCCCCTAACCCCCCTTAAAAAGGGGGGCTTATTCCCCCCTTTTTAAGGGGAGCCAGCGCTCTCCGGAGGGTTTCCCTCCGCAGGCGACTGGCGTGGGTTGGGGGGATCTCTTTACAACCTACTTAATTTCCATTCAACAGTTAATTCAAGGTGCGGATATATGACGAAAAATTTGATTTCTCGGATCGGTGCTTTTGTGTCTTTTTTGTCAAATAAGGTAAAAGCTCGCATTTATTACCTCAGTAAGTTAAAGGTTGTTTCCCTAAAGCCGCAACAACCGGACAAAGGAAATGTACTTCTTTCTTATCGGATTGAACCATTCCTGTTAAAACAACGGAGTCAGCCTATCCCCAACGACCAAAGTTGGAACTGGGAATGTCTGTTAATCGCGCAAACATTTCTAGACCTTGGTTATAGCGTTGATGTCATTCAGTTTCACAATGAAAAATTCGTTCCTGAAAAAAACTACGACTTTTTCATTGACATACGCGATCGCATGGAAGCGCTTTCACCATTACTTAATCAAGATTGTGTGAAAATCTTCCACATTGACATCGCTAATATGGTGTTCCGTAATTTCGCTGAATACAAAAGACTTCTAGACCTACAACAGCGAAAAGGCGTTACTTTACGTCCTCAAAGGTATGAAGCTCCGAATTTGGGCATCGAATATGCCGATTACGGTACGATTTTGGGAAACGATTTTACCGTTGACACCTTCAAGTACGCCAACAAACCTATCTATCGTACCCCGATTTCTTCTTCAGAGGTTTATTCCTCACCTGAAGATAAGGACTTTGAAGCTGTAAGAAAGCGTTTCATCTGGTTTGGCGGCAGTGCTCTACTTCTTAAAGGCTTAGATTTAGTTTTAGATGCCTTTGCTGAAATGCCAGAATACCATTTAACGGTTTGTGGACCAGTAAGTAACGATAAACCATTCGAGAAAGCTTTCTATAAAGAACTGTACGAAACATCCAATATTCATACTTTTGGATGGGTGAATGTCAGCAGTCCGGAGTTTCAAGAGATTACGAAAAATAGCCTAGGACTTGTTTATCCTTCTGCTTGTGAGGGACAGGCAGGAGCAGTCATAACCTGTCTGCAAGCCGGATTGATTCCGATTGTCAGTTATGAATCTGGCGTAGATGTTCACGATTTTGGCGAGATTTTAAAGACCTCTTCCATTGAAGAAATTAAGGCGACAGTGAGAAGAATTGCCAATTTGCCTGTCGCCGAACTCAAACTGATGGCATGCAAAGCATGGGAATACGCCAGGGCAAATCATACTAAAGAGAAATTTGCGGAATCATACCGCAATGCTGTGGATCAAATTATAGAGAACGAACGTCATAAAAAACAGACGAATTCCATGGTACATAGCAAACAACTGGTTAGTAGCCAATTTAACCAAAAAGAGCAATAATTTCTAGAGGAGTTGTCATGATTATTATCGATCGCGCTTTACAAGCCCGTCACTCAGCAGGTAACCCCGTTAAAGTCGGGATGATTGGTGCTGGATTTATGGGTCGAGGAATTGCTAACCAAATTGCTAATTCAGTTCCTGGGATGGAATTAGTTGCTATATCCAACCGCAATGTTGACGCTGCAAAGCTTGCTTACTCGGAAGCGGGGATTGAGAATTCTACAGTCGTTTCGACGGTTCAGGATCTGGAATCCGCGATCGCTCGCGGTCAGTATGCAGTCACAGAAGATGCCATGTTACTGTGCCGCGCCGGAGGTATTGATGCTTTAATTGAAGTGACAGGCGCGGTCGAGTTTGGTGCTGCTGTAGTGATGGAGGCTCTAGCCCATCGCAAGCATGTGATTATGATGAATGCCGAACTCGACGGCACTGTCGGTCCCATCCTCAAAGTTTACGCTAAAAAAGCAGGCGTTATCCTTTCTGCTTGTGACGGCGATCAGCCTGGGGTACAAATGAACCTCTACCGCTTCGTAAAAAGCATCGGCTTAACTCCCTTATTGTGTGGTAACATTAAAGGTTTACAAGACCCATATCGCAACCCGACCACTCAGGAAGCATTTGCTAAACGTTGGGGTCAAAAGCCTCATATGGTAACTAGCTTTGCAGACGGCACGAAAATTTCTTTCGAGCAAGCGATCGTTGCCAACGCCACTGGGATGAAAGTTGCCAAGCGGGGAATGCTGGGATACAACTTCAGTGGTCATGTCGATGAAATGACCAACATGTATGATGTCGAACAACTTAAAGAATTGGGTGGCATCGTTGATTACGTTGTTGGTGCAAAACCAGGTCCAGGGGTATTTGTATTTGCAACTCACGACGATCCCAAGCAACGGCACTACCTCAACTTGTACAAGTTAGGTGAAGGTCCCCTCTACAGCTTTTACACTCCTTATCACCTCTGTCACTTTGAGGTTCCCATCTCTGTGGCTCGCGCCGTCCTCTTTCAAGATGAAGTTTTAAGTCCCTTGGGAGGTCCCCTCGTTGATGTCGTCACTACTGCCAAAATCGACCTTAGATCCGGAGAAACTCTCGATGGCATCGGTTATTACATGACCTACGGGCAATGTGAGAATTCCCAGTCAGTCTATGAGCAAAACCTCTTACCCATTGGTTTAGCTGAGGGATGCCGACTGAAGCGAGATATTCCTAAAGATCAAGTCCTCACTTACGACGACGTGGAATTGCCTGCTGGTAGACTTTGCGACAAACTACGGACTGAGCAAAATGCTTACTTTGTTCAAGGAAAAACCCTTGCAGCAGTTGGGTAGCTGACTCCTGTAGAGACGCGATCGGCTCGCGTCTCTAGAACTTCTGTCTTAATGCTGGTTTTTTATGCTAATTGTAAATGTTGATGCCCGATCGCAATTCAAAACATCATAATAGTAAGCGTCATTTACTAAACTTGTTTGTAGGCATGGACTAAGCATATTTTATATAAAATTAATACAATTTTTAAGGAAAATTTATGAAAATTGCTTTAGTACATGATTATTTAACTCAGAAAGGAGGAGCAGAGCGCGTATTTGAATTACTTTGTCAGCGCTACCCGAGAGCAGACATTTTCACTTCCTTGTACGATCCTCAAAAAACCATTGACTTAGGCGATCGTCTTGTTAACACGACTTTCTTGCAAAACATTCCAGGCGCAGTAAAGTATTTCAGGTTGATGGCTCCGCTCTATTTTCCGGCTTTTCGGGCTTTGGATCTACAAGATTATGACTTGATTATCAGCAGCAGCACTAGCTTTGCGAAAGCAGTGCGAAAAAAACCAGATGCACACCACATTTGCTTCTGTCATAATATTACCCGTTTTTTGTGGGATACAGAAACATATTTACGTGAGTACGGAGACTATCGATATTTTGCTCCTTTAATCGAACAAATATTCCAAGTCATGAGAAAGGTAGACCTCACCTACTCACAGGAACCTGACGTTTATATTGCTAATTCTAGCCTTGTTGCTCGTCGCATTAAAAACACTTACGGCAAAAAAGCAATTGTTATTAACTATCCAATTGATACCAGTAAGTTTATTTTTTCCGAGCAAAAAGATGATTACTATCTTACCTCAGCTCGCATGATTAGCTACAAGCGTCTTGATATAATAGTCGAAGCTTTTAATTGGCTAGGGTGGCGGTTATTAATATCAGGTGATGGTCCAGAGTTAGAAAGATTAAAGTCTAAAGCCTTGGACAATGTTGAGTTCTTGGGACACGTAACTGATGGACAACGCACTCAGTTATTTTCTCAAGCAAAGTCTATCATAGTGGCAGCTCTAGAAGATTATGGCTTAGTTCCAGTAGAGGCTAATGCTAGTGGAACACCAGTTATAGCCTATGGAGCAGGAGGGGTATTAGATACTCAGATCCCTGGTAAAACAGGAGTCTTTTTTAAAAGGCAAGCACCCGAATCTTTGCTAACTGCACTACTAGAAGCCAGTGAAACCTATTGGGATTACACAAGCATCCGCAATCATGCAGTGACAAATTTTTCGGAAAGTGCCTTCTTTACTAAAGTTGAGCAAGTTATTGACCAAGCCTGTAAAGTACATTAATTATTCATTTGATTTGTTAGTTGAAGGATAGTAAACGTGATTCAAAGCAGTCTGAGTAACAATGTAAATCCAGTTGTTGAGGAAGAACCGGGTTACGGACAACTGTTTGCGGTTTTGCTCCGCAGATTTCCTTGGTTTTTAGTAGTATTTATGGCTTCTATTGCCGTTGCTGGTGCGATCACTAAAAAGACACCGCCCACTTACAAAAGCTCAATGCAGCTGCTAATAGAACCTAACTATCAAGGTAAAAAAGCAGGAAATACTCCAGATAGTCAGTTTACCGATCCTACTATTGAGATAGATACTGCGACCCAACTCAACTTGATGCAGAGTACTGGTATCCTTAAAAAAGCAGTTAATAAACTGAAGATTGAGTATCCAGACATAACAGTAGGTGATCTTAAACACTCTTTGGTCTTAACTCAAATAAAGGGAAAAGATGATGCAGTCGCTACAAAAATATTCAAAGTAGACTTTACCGATAAAGATCCAAATAAGACTCAGCAAGTTTTGGCAACAGTTCAGCAAGTTTATTTGGAATACAATAAAGAACAGCAACAAAACCGTTTAAAGAAGGGACTTCTAGTTATCGGGGAACAGTTAAAAAAGGTACGTAATGAGGTGACTACGGCTGAGGCGTACCTACAACGGTTTCGCAGTTCAAATAATCTCATCGATCCAGAGACTGAGGCTAGAAATACAGAGACATCTGTAAACGCTATTCAGCAGGAACGCCGCGCCACTCGTTCTGCGTTTGAGGAAGCTCAGGCTCGTTATAAAACTTTACAACAACAGCTGAAAAGTACTCCCCAAAATGCCCTTGTCGAAGCCCGTCTCAGTCAGTCTAGTCGCTACCAAGGATTACTTAACGAAATCCAAAAAACAGAACTGCTTTTAGCACAAGCCCGCTTGACCTTTACAGATGAAACTCCTGGTGTGCAGAGGCTGATAGAACAACTTGCGCGTCAGAAGCAATTATTGCAGCAAGAGCAAAAACGGACTTTGGGAGGTGCATCTGTTCCAGCGAACACCCAGCCAGAGTCTCTATTAGAACAAGGACAGAAAAGTCAAATTGACCTCAACCTTGCAGGTCAGCTGGTTGATACGCAAACTGTGATAGTTTCTTTAAGTGCTCGCGATCAAGTTCTGGCAAAGAAAGAACAAGAGTTGAATAACCAGCTCAAACGATTCCCACTTCTGTTAGCCGAGTATGGTCGCCTACAACCACAGATCCAACTAGGTCGAGAAAGGTTGCAGCAGCTTTTGAAAGCAGAGCAAGACTTGACTCAGGAAATAGCTAAGGGAGGATATGAGTGGCAAGTTGTGGAAGAACCCCAACTAGGCTCATTTGTGGGTCCTGACATTAAGCAAAACTTGATGTTAGGTGCAGTGGTTGGTTTGATGTTGGGAGGTATTGCTGCCTTTGTTCGTGAAGCGACTGATGATTCAGTTCATACCACTGCTGAGTTAGAGAAGCAGGTTTCCTTACCACTGTTGGGAACGACTCCCAAGTTACCACCAGCCAAACCCAGATCGTCACCGATTCAGTTACCTTTTGGCAAGCCGGAAATTTCTGCTCCCTGGAGAATTCAGGTAATGCCATCCTCACCCCGTTGGGAATCGTTGGATCTGATTTATAAAAATATTGAACTTTTCAATTCTGTTTCTACGCTCAAATCTGTGATGATCACCTCGGCGTTGCCAGATGAGAGTAAGTCATCTTTGGCATTGGGTCTGGCAATGAGTGCTGGGCGTTTACACAAAAGAGTACTGCTCATCGATGCTAACTTACGCAATCCCAGTCTGCACAAACAGCTGAACCTTCCCAACGAACAGGGGCTTTCAACTCTACTGGCAAGTGATACCACTCTTCCCAACCAGTTTAGTGTTCAATCCTCAGGTTCCTCCTACATCGATATTTTGACCGCTGGACCACAGCCTGCTGACCCAGCTAATCTGTTGAGTTCCCCGCGTATGCAGGAGTTAATCTCAAAACTTGAGAATAACTATGATTTGGTACTCATCGATGCTCCTCCAGTTCTTGGCTTGGTAGATGCTATGCTTACAGGATCTTACTGTCGTAGTGTGGTACTGGTGGCAAGTATTGGTAGAGTGACTCGAACTCAGCTAGCGCAAACCACAGCTATGCTCAGCAAGTTAAACTTAATTGGGGTTGTAGCAAATGGCGTATCAAACTCCAACACTACTTATGTACCCTATTCAAAGCAACAGCGATTTGCACTGCAACAAGCTGTGGAAAAATAGTCCAAGCAATGGGATTACGGGTTTTTATTATGGTTGATTTGCCGGACATAATACAGCAATCCTAAATCATTCGTGAACAATAAATGATTTTGTAGGGTGGGCAATGCCCACCGAACCTGGTAATGGTGGGCATTGCCCACAAGCGCCCGCTCAGGAGTGTAAGTAAAAAAATTAGGATCTCTCCCTTGTCCTTAGTGTCTTCGCGGTTTAAAATTTGTTTTGAACCGCGAAGACACTAAGGACAAGGGAGGTAAAATCTCGAAAATTGAACAAAATTTTCGCGCGTTTTTGAGCCACCTTGACAGGACTAGCAATGCCCACCCTACTAATAATTTTAAAAATCAAATAGGACTGCTATATATTTACAGCAATTAGGGTAAATAGATCACATTGTAGGGGTAAGGCACTGCCCATTAGTGTCAACTTAAGCTGTAAATCTTGAAAATATAGGCTTTTTCTCGTTACCAGGCAGAGCCTGGTAACGCTGATCGAGAGGCAGAGCCTCCCGGAATACATTCCCACCCAGAGCGTGGGAACGAGAAAGGTCGGGAAAGAGCGTGTTTGTAAGGGATTTGGCGCGATTGTTGACACGAATGGGCACTGCCGTACCCCTACGACAATCTATGGTTCAATAAACAGAAAATAGCTGTAAATACACTCTTAAAAAAACTCATAACTAATGACCACACGATCACGCTCAAAGTCAAAAGTCTAAGGTAACAAGTCAAAAAAGAAAAAAGGATTCAAGCCCCTAAATTTATTTTGCTGGTTCTTACTTTTGACCAAGCCCCGAAGGGGCGGGAACAGGGAACTCTTAAGTAGGTAAACAGAATTAATTACACGGTGTCCGCAGCGATCTTGAAGCAATCGCGATGGCTGGGATTGCTTCTCTTCGAGACGCGACCCGATCGCAACGCTTGCAATGACTGTAATTAATTTTGTGTAGTTACTTAACAGGGAACAGAAAAGAATTACTCCCGAACCGCTACAAGATTACCTATCTTCTTCTTGGCATCTTCTTGGCGTACTAGGCACGGCAGTCACCTACGGAGGAGCCAGTTCTGAAAACGGGTTTCCCGTCGCAAGCAACTGGTGAGTCCAGGAAAGTGCAGCTTGTTTCCTGCCGTAGGGAACTGGTGAAGCAGCGAGCAGTTCGTTAAATAGGTATTCTTCGGGCGGGATGGGAGTAGCCCCGAAGATCAAGGGTATAAGCCAATACGCTTGGTGTTAAGGCTTTGATCAGAACTAGCCCCCCTTTTTAAGGGGAGCCAGCGCTGCAGGGGGGTTTCCCGACAGAGGCGACTGGTGAGACAGCCCCTCTGTCGGGAAACCCTCCGTAGGGGACTGCGAACCCGAAGGGCGTGGGTTGGGGGGATCTTGATGGAGTAAACGCTACTAACTGAACCCTATTGGGGTATAAACCCCCAAATTTATTTATGAAAAGAAATAAAAATATTTTTTTCGAGAGGCACAGCGCTCAGACAAAATGCGTCCTTATACAAATCCACGCTCTTACGCTCATGGGGGTAACGAACATGACCGCGCTGGCTCCCTGATTTTAATGATGGGGATTTCCCTGTTAAGAGTTCCCTTTTAATTTTGACTTTTGACTTTTGACAAGCGAATTGGGGCGCGTGACTACTGATTGTATTATTTGAGTCTCAATAATTCTTCCTATTGCGGCTATTAAAAGTCGAGTACAAAGGTTGTGTACTTGAGAAAATTGTGCGCGTTTATTTAATTATATTAATTTTTGTAATTAAGCTTTTTTATCACAAAATTGTAATTGTTTTGTACTCTCTTCCATCTGCGTAGTTATACTGTTTAGTAATTCATACTAACTTAATAATTATTGGAAAAATCCGCTTATTTTTTAAAGAGTGAATAAAGAGTTCATTTAATCAACTGTAATTTCTACAGTTTCCTTGATTTTCATTTATGCTAGATATTAATCCCTTACTAAGAATCTCAAACAATGTATTCTTTATAGATTCTTTAAAAAAACTGGCATCGGAGAATATTGTGCATCTTTGAAAAGCATAATTTCTAAAGATGTGCAAAATATTGTAGGGATAATTATACAACAACTTTTTCACTCAAGCACATTGAATTTTTTGCCATAAAAAATTCAATGTGGCTCAGGGTCTTTAGCGCTGATAGCTTTTCAGATCAGAGCGTTGGCGTTTACCACTATATGGGTTCAAATATGACAACCTCAATAATCCCAACATTCAATACTTACTATAATCTGAACGACCAACACCAAAATCAACCCTCGCCATACTGCACACTTCAATGGCGACGAGGTCAGTTGTTGGTCAAGTGTCCTGGAAAGGTGAAACAGCCATATCTGGCTGTACTGGATGAAGAACAATCTTTAGTGGAGTGCTTAAAACATTCTCCCATAAATTTGGTTCGCATAGATCCAAATCTGGGTGAGGTAAAGCTTTTGTTATGGGCTTCAGCGTGCAAACAAGCTAATAAGCCAATATTCCTACACATACCCTCAGCCGATAAACTGCCGAAACCAAGTAGCTCACTTTTATGGTGGTTGAAGCGCTTCACTCACTGGATCGCTGCCTTGGTGTTTCTGCTGTTTATGAGTCCAGTCATGCTGGGATTGGTTTTGCTGATCCGCATTGACTCCCCAGGTTCAGTTTTTTCCCGTCAGTGGCATATTGGAGAACGGGGTAAACTCTTTCAGGCGATCAAGTTTCAGACAACTGCGTCCGTTAAGAAAACATTTGGGGAGCAGCCGATCGCCCCTGATTGCAGTTTGTCTGAAAGAGAAGACGATCGCATCACACTGCTTGGGGGTTTGCTGCGTAAGTCTGGACTGGAAAATCTGCCCCAATTGTTGAATGTGCTACGGGGTGAAATGAGTTTAGTTGGACGCCGTTGCTTGACTTTGAGAGAGGCAGTGCGGCTGAGTCGAGAAGGACAAGGAGAGCTAAATAGATTACCAGGAATTACGGAGTCATGGGAGATGGAAGCAAATCCCAATCGGTTGCATTTGGATAGCCAAACACTGTGAAGCTAATGGCTAATTGCTAATGG
>CAZZYE010000152.1:0-11165 GCA_964658145.1 uncultured Stigonema sp. | reverse complement strand
AATACGGTTCGGTTAACCATGTTCATCCTTGGAAGATCAGAACTAACCCCCCTTAAAAAGGGGGGAACAAGCCCCTCTTTTTAAGGGGGGTTGGGGGGATCAGCGCCTTAACCGAACCGTATTGCCTGCGATTAGACCTTAGTCAATTTTTTCAACCGCTCCTTAGCATTAACATTGAGGAGTTAATTCTCGTTCTTTTGCTCTCGAACAGGATGAACCGCACCCCCACAACCCCCTGGTACAATGTTAACTTTGATTATCTACAGACAGGCTTGTCTGCAGTCGAGCAAGCTGTAGAAGAATACAGCCGCCAGCAGCCCAAAGAAGCTACCCCCGATATCCAATCCGCCCTCACCGATGTCGCTAGAACAATCAACGACCCTCCAGCATTGGAATATCTCTGTACCGCCTTCAACCTGTCCCTCTTTGAGCGCCAGATCCTGCTGTTGTGTGTTGCTCAGGCGATCCTGTTCTACTTCCCTCAACTTTGCGCTCAAATCCAGGAAGATCAACATTTAACCTATCCAACCTTCGGCTTAGCTATGCGCCTGTTCCCAAACCCCGATTGGGATGCTGTCTTACCCGGTGCTCCCTTGCAATATTGGCAGTTGGTGCAAGTTGGAACAGGACAGGAAGTGACCAGATGCCGCTTGCAGATAGACAACAGCATCCTGCTCTATATACTAGGTAAGCCATATCAAGACGAGCGCCTAATGCACCTGATTCAGCCGCTACCAGATCATAGCAGAACACCTTTACAACCCTCACACCAGCATCTGGCAGAACAACTGGCAGCGACTTTGTCCCAGGCTGAAGCGGCATCAACTTTACCTTGCGTACAATTGTGTGGTGTCCAAGTTGCTGACAAGTGGGCGATCACGGAATTCGCCTGTGCACTTGTTGGGCGCTCGCTGAAAGTCATGTCTACCCGCAACCTGCCAACTGATTCCACCGACCTCAATCACCTGATGCGCAGGTGGAAACGAGAAGCCGCTTTGACCAATAGCGCTCTCCTGCTCGATTGCGATCAGTTATCAGCTGATCCTGCTCTTAATGCTACCATTTTACAGTTAATTCAAAATATTCCCACCCCCTTAATCATCTCCACAGAAGAACGGCTGCTGTCACCACGCCGCCCCCTAATTTCCTTCGACGTGTCCAAGCTTACCCACAGCGAACAGCGAAACCTCTGGTACTCTTACCTTGGTAATACCGCCACTGAACTCAACGGGAATGTAGAGGCGCTAGTATCCCAGTTCAGCCTCAACACGGACGCTATTCAATCCGCTTGTTTGCAAGTCAAAAAGCACTCATACAAAGACCAAGGAGAAGATACCGCCCTCCCCAATCAGTTGTGGGATATTTGTCGGACGATGGCACGCCCTCGTCTGGATGATTTGGCGCAACGCATTGACTCAACTGCCACCTGGGATGACCTAGTGCTGCCAGAAGCACAGCAAAAGATACTGCAAGATCTAGCTACTCATGTGGGGCAACGGTCTAAAGTGTACTGGGAGTGGGGGTTTGCTGGTAAGACGAGTCGTGGTTTAGGTATAAGTGCTTTATTTGCCGGAGCTTCCGGTACTGGTAAGACAATGGCAGCAGAGATCGTAGCCAAAGAATTGCGACTAGACCTCTACCGCATCGACCTTAGTACAATGGTGAGTAAATACATCGGCGAAACCGAGAAGAATCTGCGGCGGATTTTTGATGCCGCTGAAGCTGGTGGTGCGATTTTGTTATTTGATGAAGCTGATGCCCTATTTGGCAAGCGCTCTGAGGTCAAAGATAGCCATGACCGCCATGCCAATATCGAAGTTAGCTATCTGCTCCAACGGATGGAATCATACCACGGTTTGGCGATTTTGACTACTAACTTGAAAAGTTCCTTAGACCAGGCTTTCCTGCGACGCCTCCGCTTTGTTGTCTCCTTTCCCTTCCCTGATTCCAAATCACGGGCACAAATCTGGCAGCGCATCTTCCCAAAACAGACACCAACTCAAGGGTTAGACTTTCAGAAGCTGGCTCAAATCAATCTAGCAGGTGGAAATATCCGCAATATCGCCTTGAATGCCGCCTTTAGCGCCGCCGAGGCGGGAGAACCAGTGATGATGAAACATTTACTCAGTGCAGCCCACAATGAATGTATGAAGTTGGAAAGAACACTGACGGATACTGAGATTAAAGGCTGGATATGACGTTTTTTCAGAGGGGACAATTCTAGAGTGGCACAGCCTGTTATATTACTCCCTTCCCGCTAGAAAACTACCTATTGTGTAGTACGTAATACATAAATTGAGGAGGAAGAATCTAAATGGTGGCGTTAAAGGTGGCTCATATGTACACAGAACTGACGAGTCCCGTTAAGTCGGGAACCATCGAACGAGGCTTGGGTTTCACACCCTAGTTTCTTCTCAACAACTTAAATTTAATGACAATGAATAACGAGAGAATAGGACTTTAGGACAGGGATATAGTAAGCGATGTCTGACGACAAGCCGCTCCGCGCCTACGCGCAACCATTAAGATAACGAGGGAACAGCAACCTACCCGGCAATGATACCTATAAAATGTTTCCAACTAATCCGATTTAACCCAATCGGTAGGGAGCTTTCGTTTTAACCCTTGTGTTGCAAGGCGTCTAGATGTGGTTTGCGAGGGGGTCAAATTTCAAAGTCGTAAATGGTGAAAAGTTAGTTGTAGGAATCGCTTCAAGACTTTACAGGACAAAGCAGCGAGGGGGAGATCGCCCATCCGTATCGCACCTCCTTCCAAGTTGCTGCTTATCCAAGGTGCTGGTGGCAGGGGCGAGGGCGAGGGGGCAATGGGGTGGGTTGCAATACAATAATTATTCCTCGTAGGTTTAACCCATTACACCTTTCCGTTGAAATGATATAACTGGAAACCGTCGTTATTAGTCCATCCCATAGTGAGCTTGAGGCGAGAAACTGAGGCCTCGTATGCATAGTTGCCTGTCTCTTGGTTCATCCTGACCTCTATAGTGGGATATTCATTCTTCGTCTCGAATTCAATGTTTTCGACTTCAGTTACTTGTAGAGTCGAATCCTTTAATGCCTGGACGATCTCCTTTAAAGCTTCCTCTGGCTCGATTGAGATAATGGTTTGAATTTTATAACCGCGATTACCTGCAATGTCTATTGCCGTCTCCTTATCAAAGTTTTGCGGTACATGATCATCTCTAAATTTAGCTTTCATAGCTTTGATCGCGGTGGAAGGTGCATATTGCTCGTCGCCCCGTTTCAGTTGTGCAATAGTCGTGGTGCTCTTGTGAGGCGTGGTATAAATACTCGATAACATCGTCCGGTTCACTGCCTTCCCACTCTGCTGAACAACATGAGTAAGTTCATGAGCTATCAACTCCTGCCCTTCCCGACTGCTAGGGTTATACTCTCCCTGTCTAAAGAATACATCCTGCCCCGTCGCAAACGCTCTTGCCTGAATCGATTGATTCAACTGGTCAGCCTGAGTATCCGTATGAACCTTCACCCCACTGAAATCAGCCCCAAACGCCTGTTCCATCGGTTGTCTGACATTATCCGCTAGTGTTTGTCCACCGCTCCGTGCCTGTTGGATGGAACTTTCCAGTTCTGCTGGAGCAGCCACACTACCAACACCTGCTTGAAGTTGTAACATTGGCTTCATTTGAAGCTTTTCCTCTTCTTCCGGTATTGCCTCACGCTGGATGCGGCTCGTGTCAGACTTCATCATTAACTCGTCTTCTTCAGACATATCCTCACGCTGAAGATTTTGACTCTTCTGCTGGGCTACTGGTGCATTAATCTGGTTGACAACTTGTGCTGCTACCCTATCAGCTTCTTGCTCATATTTATCTTCTGGCGCACCAATCGTTAGTTTAGCTTGAATGCCTGTCCCTACTACAGATGAGGATTCTGGTGTTTTACACTGAAACTCGTTAGTTTCAGTCAAATTACCAAATAATTTTCGTTTAATGGCATCCCGTTTTTCCTTACTAGGAAGAGCGGATATATTGACCTTGTGTGAGGATTTTAATGTGGACTGTGGTGATGTTTGAGTCTGAGCTTGAATTCTGTCTTCTTCAGTCATCTGACCAAATATTTTTCGTTTAATAGCTTCCCTCTCCTCTTTACTAGGAATTCTGGATAGTTTCACTTTTGGTGATAACTGTGAGTCGGCTTGTGTCGGGTGGTCAATTAAAGGCGGAACAATTGGGGTATGTTTTTTCTTGTTTGAGGATTGCCCAAATGATTTCTGCACGCGTTCATAAGCCATATTTTTTACCTTTAAACAAAGAAATAACTTAATTGTTTCATTAAAAATTTACCTTTGTCAATTAGACTAATGTCTATTTTCTTCATTTCTTTCTTTGTACTCCCCCACATAAAATTCCCATCTCACAACAGGGAAATTTAGAGAGCTTAGCTTGAGTGCCAATCGCTTACTTAGTGGGACTTAAACAAAAATTAAGCCCAAATGTAGCCTAAACTAGCGATAGGCGCGGCGAATACGTCACTGTTATGGGTTAGCCAGTTAAAAAATCGCTCTTGTCATAGCCTTTCTAAAGGCTTCCAAAGCTTCAGTAAAGGTGTTCAAAGGTTTGGAAGCCCACCTTCGTCTCAAGCCTCCAGTCATCCAGGGCTATTTCATTCTAAATGTGGGAGTTGTATGGTAAAGTACAACGCGAAAAATTAGAGCGTATCTACTCCTGTGAGCCAACTAGCAATTATAGAGGCCTTTGCTGAACTTTAGAGGCAAAACTAAATCATTGGTTTCCCTACCGTTACCGTCCTGTTGTAGAAGGTCGAAAACGGATGGCTCGTAGTTCTCGACTTTTAGCGATTATTTCCTGATTTACGATTAGTACATGCTTCATTGATGCGACAAGCTGTGTACAGGCAAATTCCGAATAAAGCCCGGTCACGGTCAGATTGCAATCCTTCATTGAAAAGCTGTTGTATCTCTGAGTGTGTAAAAACTTTAGCCTGTCCATGCCTGTTGATTTTCATCCATTACGCCTGCCTACCGTTTCCGCCCTGCTGTAAAAGATATTCCCATATTCTCTGTATCTCAGTTTGAAATACTTGCCTGTCTCGTTCGGCTTGTTGAGCTAGTAAGTTGAGATTTTGGTTGGTTTGTTCAGCAAAGGCGTGACTTTGTTCTGCAAGCCTGTTGATGTTGGCAGTCAAGGCATCAATACTTTGCTTGTTACTGGCGATCGCTTCATTTTGAGCTACCACGACATCTCCCATATCGGCAAAAATCGTTTCTAATCGGCTTAATCGCTCGTTTATTGACTCAGGTTGGTTTGTGGTCATTTTGTGTTTTTCTCCTATATATGCCTGATTTTAGGGTAAAAACAGACTGTATCTGACAGTTTATACATGACACTTCCTCCGACTCATAAACGAACAAGTCTCCCGGTTGGCAGTCGAGTAGTAGACACAGTTTGTCTAGAATTTCCACACTTATATACCTATTGGTAATTCTCACTTTCTGAATGTCCGATTCCCTCAATCCGTCTAAGTTGCGATGGGTCAATCCCCAACGTCACTGCGAGTTCGGCTTGTTTACTCCCGAACCGCTAGAAGATTACCTATAATGACATTGGGCAAACTCATTATGTTGAGTTCGATAACGACAAAAATAATCAAGATGGAGGATGGAAATTTCATTGGGGTGCAGAAATTGAGAAATCAACTTGACAGCCAGGTCCGTAGGGTTGTGTAGGAAAAACACAGGGAGGTAATAGGTAAAGGAAGCGTGTGCGCGTGTCTGATATCTTGCACCAGGTCCATTACCTGCCTGCACTTCTTTAACTAAAATCAACAGGCTTATTCCCGCTGCGGCTATCGATGAGTACCATTGATGCGCGATAGGCGGCTGACGGACGATAGTGTGTTTGCAGGGCAGACCATAGCTTTGATGTCTCTTCCATGCTAAAAAACTCTGGGTAAATCTTGATCTGCCCAAGCCCGTCGGCTAGATCGGACACGGACACAGTGGCGAGAGCTTGAGACAAGATGCTAGAACTATTGACTGTTGATGCACCCTTCAAAGCAGTATGGATGATATCAGGCGTCAAAACCGGGATATCATGCAACAACTGCATTACATACCCTAGCAGAATTTCTGTCTGAAAATCTTTCGCTCCGTAGGCTGTCAGTAAGTAGTGAAGGTCAAGAGCCAAGGGTGGATTTGTTGAGCGTGGTTCTCCCATTTGTCGAGGGTTACGCAGCCGCATTTCCTGAGATATCCAGTCAGCATTGCGATTTTGCGTGACTTGATAGAGAAACAGGTTGATCTGAGCACGCTCGTCCGTTTCCACTGAAATGCGATCGGGCGGTAGGGCACTCACAATCACATCGCCAACACTGGTGGTGATTGAGTCACTCACTAGACCGTTTTCAAGTAGGTCTTTCAATACTGCAGTTACGGCTGCTATGGCAAGTGCATTACTCATCTTGCATAGTTTTTGACAGAAGTTTGTTTTTAAGCGTTCTGTAGTTCAAATATTTATTCCAATTATCGATGAATTCTCGACAAAGAGTATATTTTAATTGCTATCGATACTGCAAGCTAAGCGCTAGTGCCCAATGTAAAAGGCGAAATTAAAACGGAGCAGCAAAAGAAGGAAATCCCAGAGGAAGTTTACCCTTGACCTGAACGACAAGCACCAGTTGACCGTCTTTGTTGTAAACTGCGCTCATCCCAGCCAGTGTCCCGTTGAGCAAACACGATCAAAGATTTTTTCGTTAATTAGGACCGACGCACTCCCACGCACTCCTACACGGGGACGTGGTGAGATTTTTTTATGGTTGATTAGACGGACTTAATGTGAGGATAGTATTTTGAATAATTTATTCCCCAATCATATCAAGTACTGCATAATTTGAGGAGTCCTGACATAGATAAATAGACAGCTTCCTCTAGTTGAGTATTTCTCCAAGGAAAAAGAAAGTATGATGCGCTCTATTTTGTTCTTAGCCAGCCTCCCAATGATTGCAGCACCTTTTATCTCTATGGGAGCCTCTCCTGCAACAGCAACACCATTACATGCTTCCGTACTGATAGCCGACTCGTACCACAACAACGACAACGATCAGTACCGCAACAGCGACTATCGAGATCGTCACAGCGACAATCGGAACCGCAATGCGGACTACTACCGCTCTTGGTACAACAACCACCATCAGCAGTACAAAGACAGGTATACCTACGACTGGTACCGCAAAAACTACCACAAGGACTACAATAGCTACTACCAGTGGTACTACAACCGCTACAATCATTAATCTCCAAACGGTTGTGTTGTCTGTTAGTCAGCAAAAACCTGTTCAGCGCCATTGCGCTCCTATGTAAATTGGTTGGGTGAGGAACAAGTGCGATCGCGTTGAATTTCTTCGGTGCGATCGCCCTTCAAATCAGCCACCAAGTCCCCGTGCATGCTAAACTCAGAACACAGAACCACAGGATTTTGGAGCCATGACCCCCGCAACAGTCCAAACACTCACCCTGGAAGAGTTTCTGAAGCTCCCAGAAACCGATCCAAGCCTAGAATACATCAAGGGCGAGATTATCCAAAAGCCAATGCCGAAAGGGAGACACAGCCGCTTGCAGGGTAAACTTTGTGCTGCTGTCAATCAAGTCACTGAAGAGCAGAAAATTGCCGTGAAAAAATACCTGACGACTAAAGTCGCGGCTACCCGAACAAAGTCCCTTCGGGTGACGCTCCTTCGTCGCTAACGCCAGATCCTGAATGAGTGAAACAAGCTGCAAGGGCTGGACTCACCGCCTGCGCGGACTTATCTAGAGCCTGCCTCCGCAGGCTTTGTTCGTGTAGCCCCAGACTTCTAGTCTGAGGGCTATTCGCGCTCGTTGGGATGCTCCCGGTTAGTGTCTTGATATCCGTCCACGGTTCTTAATTCTGGTGCGATCGGTTTTCTATTAGAAAGGAAGTGAAAATTAATGATGCGTTCTTTAAAATCCTTGGTAGGGACGTTCGCCTTCAGGCGTTTCCACAGCGTACGGCTGTTCGCCCTTAGGTCATTTCTCTTGATGTCTAATGGTCTGATACAGTAAAATTAGCGTATCCGCATTCTTTGGTCGGTTTTGCGCCAACGCCACCACAGCCAGTTCTAAGTCAGAGTGGAGAGCGCGAGGCGATACCGGAAGAAGACGACGAGCTTCAAATGAAGCCGGAAGCAGGCATCATCCAGCGCGAGGAGATGCTTGAATTTGAGGAAGAACTTCAGATGAAGCCGATGGTACAGCTTCAGCCAAGTACAAGTGGCATGACTGCTACCCCTGACCTGGAAGCTTCCATCCAACAAGCACGAGGCAGTGGAAAGTCCCTTGCGGATAGCATTCGTCAACCAATGGAGCAGGCTTTTGGGGCTGACTTTAGTGGGGTCAAAGTTCACACCGATGCTCGGTCTGACCAACTCAATCAATCGATCCAGGCTCGCGCTTTCACTACGGGGCAGGATGTCTTCTTTCGTTCAGGTGAATATAACCCCGGAAGTCGGGGCGGACAGGAGTTGATGGCCCATGAGTTGACCCATGTGGTACAGCAGTCTGGTGGGGCAGTGCAGCGCTCGCCTCAGTCACAAGGGATGGCACAGCAAGACCCAATCACTAAAACAGCTTCACCATTAGTAGGGGATAAGGTGATACAGGCGGCAAGCGTGAAGGATCGGGTAGCACAGCAACTTCGTATTTGGAAACGAATGCTCGATCAAAAGCAACTTCCCGAAAACGTATATAGAATAGATGCACGAGATCCTAACACAATAAGACAAACTGGCTTTCAGCCTCACAAAGACAACGGTAATATTTCTATAAAAGAACATGTAACAGGAGCATTGGATCGAGCATTAGCAAATGGCAACACACTTGCTAAATATGAAAGTCAATATGTTTCAACATCAGCATATGAGGGACTGAAAGATGCGGTATTGGCTCAAATTTCAACGGGAAAATATCTTTATAAAATAGACACTACAGGTATACAGGCAAAAACATCCTTCACGGACGCGAACGATCATTTTGATCGACAAGGGGAACCACGCCCATACCCTAATCAACGTGAGTGGGTCAAGCAAGGGGGAATCCCAGGAGCAGCAATAACTCACTATATGGATGCAAGGCTTTTCTTTACGCAAGAAGTGAGAATAGTTGATGGGGAATTAATTTTGCCGGCAGAAAACTCAATTCAAGGATGGCAACCACTGCATAGCTGATAGGTGATCGGACATATGTGGTATTGATCCGAGATCCGGATACTGTTGGCGAATTCAAAATTTCTTAAATGGTTCAACTAAAATTCCGAGAATCTCTTCCAGTTGTGCAATAAAGTATTCAGTCCTGTCAATTTTTAGGGTTTGCGCTTCGAGTGTTAAAAACTTCCATAGAGTGCCAGTTGATACTACCCCATATATTTTCTGTGATTGTCCTTTGCGATCGTTAAATACTTGATCTGCTAGCATTTCAGCTACGCATTGTCCTAAACCCAGCTTAATATCATTGACTCTTTTTATAGCAATCCTATTTGATTTGTGAAAACTCAAAGTGCAAGAAACCGGGTTTTTCTATGTTCACAAATGATTTAGTAGGGCTATATAAATCAATACCGTTCAGTTAAGAGTATTCCAACTAAAAAAGTGGCCTGTTTTTCTTGTGGTGGCAGGCATAGAAAGCCTGACAATTGGGCGGGCAAGGATGCCCACCCTACAAGATTGGATCATTTATTTATTGGAATACTCTAAGATAATGAACAAAGCGGATAACCTTTGTAGAGACGTTGCAATGCAACGTCTCTACACACAAGAAATTTCCACCTAGAAGCCCTAACACCAAGCGTATTGCTATATAACTTGCTCTCGCAATACCGTTTCTTTATGAAGCTCGTCAATTGATCGCTGACTGTAAACCTTACCACTGGGCTGAGTAATCCTCCTGTTGCAGACCGACCAATTGTCGCCGTCGCCAAGCATATTGCAGAATATTGATGCCTAATTCCTGAGCTGTGCGAATGCTGATTCTGGACAAAGTCAGCGCTTGATCCGGTCCCCAAGCTGCGGCTAAATCGCCAACAACTAAAATAATTCCTCCCCTAATTGAGATTTGAATCGACTGTTGATTCACCATTGGCAAAGCAGCAAACAAAAAAGGCTTTGTCCGTAAAGGATGGTTGCGCCGCAATTCTTCCAGAGGCTTCGAGGGGGTTTCCAACTGCTGAGCCAATTGCCTAATACTATCAGCTAAGGCAGAACCGTCTGGCGGTGCATCAACTAGAAGCACTCCACCTTTGTCTAAGAAACTCTTGAGAACTTCAAATTCACGACTATTTACAGATAGTGCCTGTTTACCCGTCAGATAAAGTAAATCATACTCCTGAAGATTGTCTTCTAAAGCGACCTGACCCACTTCATCAGCGCCTCGCAAAGAGGGGTAAAGGGGTTCTACAGATTGTAGCAAGTACGAGAGGTTAAAAAAGCTACGACTATATTCAGAGTCGCTATGAGTTACCTGAGCCATGCGCACGATCGCCTGAGGACGTGCCTGAGCTTGAGTGCGGTAACGCAAATCTATATTATTATAGCCTGGAAAAAAGACATCACTCGGCGCAGAAATAGAGACTGGACCTGGTTGCAATAATATCCGGCAAAGCTCTACTTCTAAAGCTTCTGGTCGTTGGCGCTTTTCGTCTAGACGAAAAGTCTCTTGAATAAAGTCGCTTTGATCGTCGCGACGCAGTTGCTCCGGATCTACATAGCTGAGTACTAAATAAACCGTTACAGGTTCGGCATCAGGCACTTGGGTTGCGATCCGAAAGTCAATAGTGTTTGGGACAACAATTAAATTACCAACCAAATCAATCGCAATTCCTGGCTGGATTTGCACCCAACGACCATCCCGATATTCAGCTTTTACTGTAGACGGGGCAGGAATGTCTCGCACGCCTAAACCACAAACAGTTCCTGGTTGATTCAGCGATTGATAGTGAGTATTTTGCCGCTGACGATGGTACTCATGCGCCCTGCGCCAACGTTCAGCATTAATCAGTAAACCATCCGAGGCTTGAAGGCGTTGAAAGGGGTTGATCGGCGGTGGTGGAAAGGGATGAGTCATGGTTTGGGGAATTGTTAGTTGTTAGTTGTTAGTTG
>CAZZYE010000151.1:7761-11342 GCA_964658145.1 uncultured Stigonema sp. | reverse complement strand
AAAGGGGGGAAAAAAAAGCCCCCCTTTTTAAGGGGGGTTGGGGGGATCTTCAAGAAGTAAACGTTACTAACAGCAACCGTATTGCCCTAAAGTGGACTGAAATCTATCCTCGTTATCCTCGTTCCCAGGCTCCAGCCTGGGAATGCATTCTTCAGAGGCTCTGCCTCTGGTAAACTGTGGGGAGGCTCTGCCTCCGGACTGCGTTCCTACGCTCTGCGTGGGAACGAGGTGAGAGTTTAATTATTGTGGAAGTTTTGCATAAGATTTCTTCACCCAATATCCTCTAGGTGGCTTTTCTACGCCATAAGTTTTACACCATTTTTCTACGGCTTTGTCAGAGACACCAAAGTCTTTAGCTATTTGCAATGTTGGTTTTTCCCAAACCAGTTTTTCCAGTTCTTCTTTTGACGGTCTTTCCACTTTTCTCGTATGAATTCTTGAATCTGGGTCAACTTTCCTGGTTGTTAAGTCAACTCCAAATTCTTTGTAGGTTCGCTTAGAGGCTTGTTCGGTAAAGTCTGTAAAGTCTTCCCACCAGTAAAAAGGCGTAGGTGAATTAGGTATTTGGGTACTTATAGAGTAACCACTAAAGTTAACTGATGGATAGACGACTTTATCTATATCTGGGAGATAAATAGCATAAAAGTCAAAGTCGTCTGCTTTATACTTTTTCTTATGAATACCTTTTTTATCGACCCAAATAGTCCTATTTACTACTCTGTTGTCTCCTGAGTATTTAGCTTGTATTTTATAAAATTTGTCGTCTTTGTAGGCAACAAAATCAAAAGGTAAATGCTCACAAACGACTGGTGTGAAAATCAAGTATCCTTTAAGCGTTAGGTCTGCTATCGCTTTTATCGCAGCAATATCGCCTTTGTTCTTAGTGTGATGCAGCAAAAACGAACCCTCAATTTGGTTTTATTATCATATCATCTTACAGAGCTTGAGGGTTCGTATTTATCTAAAACGGGCACGGCAGGACTTGAACCTGCGGCAGACTGCTTAGAAGGCAGTTACTCTATCCAGCTGAGTTACGCGCCCAGATTAAAATTCAGGCTCTAAAAAGAGTCTCTTCTAGTATTATACCTATATCCCCTACAAAATGCAACCGAAAATTGCAGATTTCACACTTGCAAGGCTAAGATCCAATTTATATGTAAATGTAAATTAAAAACCAAGCAAATGAGGAATTAGTATCGTCACGCCAACGCAACCAAGAGCTATTATTATATCTCCTATGTTAAAAAAGCCCCTATGAGGAGTTACTTGCCAGTGCCATGTTTATTCTCAAACGGCAGGATGTTGAGATATCGACCGTTCAGCACCCAAAGCGGGATCAGCCGATGCCGATCCTCCATTATGAGGGGCAGACCTTTCGCTTGATTAGCATCTTTAAAGCTAACCAAGAAGAAGAAGCTAGAGCTTTGTGGAGAGATTTAACCGATCACAGAGGTAAAGCTTGCGTTTTGCTGGAGGAACCGGATCGCTACAGCGTCTGGGGGAAAATTCGTTTAGAGCAGCTCAGTAATGACATAGATAACCACAACAGGACAGGAATTTTCACGATCGCCAGTATCCTACTGCTGCAAGCAGTGTACATAGACATTGAAGAATTTTTAGGCACTCGGCAAGCAGGATTGTTTGAGAAAGATATTGCCTCCGTATTGCAGCATGGGCAATTTCCCCCTGTGTCTTCACCAGACGCAGCTAAATACTTGCTGACTATGAACCCGTTACAAACAACCCAAATGCCGATTTGGCAAGAAAATCATGTCATAACCTTCTTGCAAGAACTGCATCGGCTGGCGAAAGCATATTTTGGCAATACCGACTTTGCTCATGAAGCAGTTGAGAGGTTACAAGATATGCCTGAGGAAGAGCGATCGCAGTTCATCAGTTGGCTAAATCAATCTTCTGTGAGTAAACTATGGCATTAGTACATCGCAGTTTCTCTGAAGATGGGATGATTCATGGCTGTGGCTTTACCTTGATCGTTATTGTCAAAACGGCTGCAACCCATACAATCTATCAGACAAAATACTGCTAAAGTGCATATATACAATAAAGTTCTATGAGTAGCGCTTACGACAAATCATACCGACTTAAATCCATGTTGACCACTCAGAACATTGTCCTAGTTAGCATCGGCTGGGGTGTGCTGGCACTGTTGTACTTTTTGTTGTTTAGTGCCAAAATTCCAGATCCAGATGGCATAGAAAAGCGTGCCGACTGGTACATGATAGGTACATATATTTTAGAAGCAGTAGCTTATCTGGGTGCTGGTCTACTATGCTTAAGGAATTGGTACAGTCCGCAAATCGTCAGCGGTCGCAATGTTTGGCTTGCAATTGGTATCGGTATGCTTTCTTATTTTTTGGGAGGGATATTTTTTGATTATAAGGAAATCGTCTTAAAAGAAGTACCGCTTGTTTCCTGGTGTGATGTGTTTTTTGTTACAACTTATTTATTGTTAGCCGTAGGCATGATCTTGGCAGTAGCATCTAGGCGACTTAACTTGGAAACATGGCAGTGGATAATTGTCTTGACAATCGGAGCCTGTGGTAGTGCGTTAGCATGGCTAATTTCTAATCAGCCAAAAGAAGCAGCCGTTGAGCAAGTGCCAGCATCGTTCGCGAATATTGCGCCAATTTTGGATTGGTTTTATATCGTTAGCGACGTGCTACTGTTAATGATTGCCACTACCTTACTGCTAGCCTTTTGGGGCGGACGAGCTTCTTTGTCTTGGCGAATGATTGCAGCGGCAGCATTTTCGTTATACATTGCAGATATGTGGTTTAAATACGCCACAAATTGGATTCAAAATTATCAAAGTGGGGAGATATTGGAAGTGTTTTGGGTATGGAGTGGGGTTTTATTTGGTATGGGTGCTGCCCTAGAATATGACGCATTATTAAACCGTTCTAAACGAGAGCGTGGACGAAAAAGAGCTTAGAAAAGATTTTTGGTGTCTACCGTGAGAAAACTAACAGACTCTGATAAACAGGAAATTCTAAAATTATATCGCGAGACTGCCGAAACGACTTCAACTTTGGCGGATCGTTATGGCGTGAGTAACTCGACAATTAGCCGCCTACTCAAAAGTACCTTGCCAGAAGACGAGTACGAATACCTCGTTTCTTTAAAGCGTGCTGCCAGAACTCCTGAAGGAAGGGCACAGGTAACCTACGAAAAGCCGCCTGTATTCTCTCAGTTAGAGGCAGAAACAGAAGTCATAGCGGTGGCTGCGCCTGAGGTTGTTCAAGAAGTTCAGTTACCTGTGTTCATAGTAGAGGAGCAACCTAGCCCGACTGATGGCAGCGATAGTGACTCAATATCTGTTATTAAACGGATACGGCGTCGTTCCTCAGCTACGACGCAACCGAGTCAACCAGTAGGAGAGCAATTAGAGCTTTTTGAAAAACCTCCAGAAATAAAAAGCATTCCTAGTCCACGATTAGAGGATGCACATTCTGAAGCCAAAGCAATTGCTCAAATGCTGGGCGAAGATTTGCTAGACTCGGACGACGAGTTGGAGGATCTAGAGGATTTAGAAGATGATGAGGAATACTTAGACGAAGATG
>CAZZYE010000151.1:7273-7751 GCA_964658145.1 uncultured Stigonema sp. | reverse complement strand
ACTTTGATACAGCACAGCCGATAGTTACAAGACCAAGATCAGGTGACTCATTAGTTCGAGTCTTGCCACTGTCAGCAGCCAGTTTGCCCAAAACTTGCTATTTAGTGATAGACCGATCCTCAGAATTAATCACCCGACCACTCAAGGACTTTGGTGACTTAGGGCACATTCCTAACTTAGAAATCCAGGAAAAAACCCTGCCAGTGTTTGATAACCATCGTGTGGCAAAGCGTTTTTCCACAAAGCGCGATCGCGTGATTAAAGTTCCCGACAGTAAAATGCTGCACAAGGCTCGTTATCATCTACAGGCAAAGGGAATCACGCGCCTGTTGATTGACGGACAAGTTTACTCCTTATCTAGTGTTTAGTTGGTTGTTGGTTGTTAGTGAGCCACCGCGGCAGGAGGGTTTCCCTCCGTAGGCGACTGGCGTTAGCGAAGCGTTAGCGACGAAGGAGCGTCACCCGAAGGGTTGTTAGT
>CAZZYE010000151.1:0-7263 GCA_964658145.1 uncultured Stigonema sp. | reverse complement strand
AATTAGCAATTAGCAATTAGCAATCAACATGTTCTACTTTTAAACGCAGCGTCCGCAAGAATATTGTTTACTGTGATGACCAACTCTTGTTCCAAATAAGGTTTGGCAAAGTAAGCAGTTGCACCCAATTGCATTGCTAAACGGTAATGTTTCTTATTACTACGAGACGTGAGCATCACAACTGGAATATGCGAAAATTGAGGATCTTGACGGTGGTAGCTGAGAAACTCAAAGCCATTCATTCGCGGCATTTCGATGTCACAAATTACGAGTTGTACTGAGGAATTATGCCGTAATAGCTCGATTGCTTCTTGTCCATTTTGTGCCTGTAGGACTCGAAAACCAGATCTTTTTAAAGAAAGAACCAAAGTTTGGCGGAGAGTGACTGCATCATCGACAACGAGAAGCATCGGTGCGAGAACGGGTTTGCTGGCAGTCAAGGACGGACGAACTGATGCATTTTCGGTTTGAGCAGCAGCTTGCGAACCAGATGTATCGTTAACCGCACCCCTGTTTTGCGTTTGAGCAAAGCTCAGGAGGGCATTAGCATCAATCACAGGAATAAGACTGCCATCCCCCAAAATAGTGCAGCCGTAAGTATAGCTGGGAGGCGCGATCGCAGCGCCAAAGGGTTTAACGACCAACTCTTGCTCGGTTAGCAAGCGAGCAACCTGCAAAGCAACCATCTGCTGATCTTGCCTAAGGATCAGGACTGGTAATTTCCAAGATTCAGGTGCAAAGGTAGAAGCCCATATCCGACTGGGAGGGGTTTCTGGTAGTGGGCAGGCATAGTCTAAAAGGTCAGCCAGTTGATAAAGTGGAATAATTTTTTCTGACCAATATAGAAAACGCTGTGTTCCAGATTGTCTGATTTGTAAGGATTCAGGCGTTAATATTTCAATCACACTGTCAGTGCGCAGGGCAATGGTGGTTGAGCCGCTGCTACAAATCATTAATCTGACGATGGTTAAAGTCAGCGGCAAATATATCGTAAAGCTTGTTCCCTGTCTGGTTCGAGACTTCACGGTGATTGTGCCTTTGATTAATTGCAATTGCGATCGCACCATATCCAGACCGATGCCGCGCCCTGAGAGCTGATTCACCTGAGAGGCTGTGGAGAATCCTGGCTCAAAAATTAACTCGTAGAGCTGAGTTGAAGGGGTGTTAGCGAGTTCTTTTATTGATAACCAGCCTAGTTCTAGCGCTCGACTCCGAATCCGTTCTAAATTAAGACCCTGACCATCGTCCTTCACTTCAATAATTGTTTGATTGCCTTTATAATAAGCACAAATTTCAATTTGCCCTTGTTCTGGTTTAGATTGCTGTCGTCTGACATCTGGTAGTTCGATACCGTGGTCGAAGGCATTGCGAAGCAAATGCAATAATGGGTCGTAAAGTTTTTCTAGGATCTCTTTTTCCACCAATACATCTGCACCAGTCAACTTTAAGGTAACAGGCTTGTTATAGGTTGTGGACAGATCCCGCAATACACGAGGAAAACTATTCAAAACTTCGCCCAAGGGTAACATGCGCGCTCGGAGCAGGTCATCCCCTAATTGTGTCAACATATGTCGCTGTTGAGCCAGGATGTGTTCCGATTGCTGGGCAAAGAGGTTCATGTCCTCAGTAATTTCTTCTAGCTGCACCATCTCCTCAAGAATCACCTGGACATGCGAGTGCAAAGCTCCATACCTATCTATCTCTAGGGAATCAAATTCAGGTGTAGTAAAATGATCCCCACTCGCAGCAGCGCGTTCGCTCATCTTTGAGAGGTCGCTTTGTTGTGGAACTTCACCATTCGGGAAGTTACTTGACGGTTTCCCTTTAAGATCATTGTGTTCTGGCGCGAGCGGCGTTTGATCGCATTGCTGCAAGTGGTTCATTTGCCTCCCAAGCCAAGCAAAGCGCTGCCGCAAGTTTCGCAACGCTCTCAGGATCTGCTCGTTTTGAAGGAAAAGCCCTTCACGGCTAATGACTAGCTCACCCACGAGGTTGTTCATGCTTTCTAGGCGCTCTGAGTCTACCCGAACGGTCAGACTTGGACGGGTCGGCAATTCAACCTGATGAACGTAGAACGGGGGAATTATCTGGTATAGCTCGGTCGATTGACTCACTTGAAGAGCACTACCGAGATCGGATGGAACGGCAGGTGTGATTGACTCTGCGACAGTATCTTGAAGAGAGATTGATAAAGTGGTCGTTGTGGCGTCTGCCAAGGCAATTAAGGCGAACGACGTAGCACCTGAAGGTTGAAGACGATCGCCCGACAGCACCGCAGTTCGACTTCGCTCAAAATCAGCCAATGCCAGTTGTGTAATTTCCTGCGCCCTGTCTGGGTGAGCATCTAGAGCCTGGAGAGCCATGTTGGCAATTTCCCCAAATTCTGGCAAGTTCAGGAATTCGGCAAATCCCGCAAAGACTTCTGCTTGTGCCCGTAACTCTCCTGCAACTTGATACCGATCGGGTGAAGCCACAACTAGAGCCAGCCGTTCCAACCCTTGAGCAATATCTACAGTAAAAATGTCAGTTACCAGATTGACACGTAGATCGGCTGAACTGGGAATATATCGATCTGTGTTTAATAGAGCGTCTCCACAACGTGCCTCAAGTTGGGTAAAGATTGGCTCAGATCTAGCCAACGCTGCGTCTGGGTCAAAACTCCCTGTTGTCATTTGCTCCATTAAGGGTAAACGGAGACAGTCGTAAGCTTGTAATAGGTAGGTTTCTAGCTCTGTATCAATTAAGAATGTTTCGTCATAAAAAGCTCCGACAATATTTTCCAGACGGTGCGCCAGGGTTGCGATCGCCGTTAACCCAACGCTAGCGGCTCCTCCTTTGAGGGTGTGAGCAGTACGCATTAACTCGTGGACTTTGGCAATGCTCCGCTCTCGGTTGAGCGACAATAATCCAACTTCAAGTACTTGCAGTAACTCAGATGCCTCTTCAACGAAGAATGGGTAGGCTTGGTCACGGATCTCAGGGGGGATTGCCATAGTTGATCAAAGAAGTAATGTAACCCTACCGAACTTTGAATTGCCCGACACTCTCCTGTAACAATTGTGCCACGTGGCGCAATTGCTCGAACGACTCGGAGACTTGATTGGCTTCTGCTGAGGTCTGATTAGCGATTGAGGCAACATCTTGCATGGTTCGGGTGACGACCTCAGACGTTTGGGATTGAGAAATTGTTGCCTGAGAGATCGTGGTAACCCGTTGACTAATTTCAGAACTGACTGCTGTAATTTTATTCAAGCTTTGGCGAGTAAGGTCTATCAGCTTTGTTCCCGTCACAACCTGTTCTGTTCCCGATTCCATTGCTGCAACCACCTCCCTCGTCTCTGCCTGAATGCTAAGAACCAACTGTCTAATTTCTTCTGTTGCTTCTGCGGATTGGCGTGCCAGCGTTCTTACTTCCGAGGCGATGATTGAAAAACCCCTTCCTTGCGATCCAGCACGGGATGCCTCCAGCGAAGCATTGATTGCCAGAGTATTGGTTCGAGCAGCAATACCATTAATTAGGTCAACGGCTTTAGAAATTTTTTGTGACGACTCTCCAAGATATTTCACCTTCTTCGCAGTTTCCGCAACAGTTGCCCGGATTGCCTGCATTCCATCGACTGTTTGGTTCATAGCAGCATCTCCTTCTGCTACAGTCCGATCTGCGAGTTTCACAGCCTCTTCTGCCAGTTCCGCATTAGCAGCAACTTCTCGTGCCGTGTTCGCCATTGCTGTCACCAGTTCTAAGGCTGCGGTGACTTCCTCTGCTTGCCGTAATGCCTCTGCTGACAAAGATTGCACTGAGATATCGTTTGTGTTCGTTGTTACAACTACTTGATTGGTTGCTTCCTGCACCTGAAGCACAATTTTCCGTAAGCTAGCCACAGTAGCATTGTAAACATCCGCGATCGTGCCAATTTCATCATCCGTGACCTTCGCCCGAACCATCAAATCTCCTTGACTAATAGGGTCTACTTCCATCAGCAATTCTATTGCCCGTTTTTGCAGCCTTTCTTTGAGTTGACGCTGCTCTTCTGCTAAGCTGATGGTTCGCTCTAGCAATTCGACTCGGTTGATCGAAAGCCCAAGCTCATTGGCTAAGCGCTTCAGGAAATTGATCTCGGATTCGTGCCAATCGCGCTTATCTGAGCATCTGTGAGCAATCAACAACCCGAAAATTTCACTAGCACTGAGAATGGGAACGATCAAAATTGCTTTGACTTGTAACTGCTCCAGCAACTTGAGATGTTCGAGATGAAACCCTGCCAGAGAGATGTCATCTTCGACCATAACTCGACCTTGATGGTAGGCGTCACGGACTACTTGGGGAATGCAGGAATCATTGACGTTAAGTTCCAAGGCACTTAACCAGCCAGCCGCAACAGATTCTGAGACAACGCCTCCGCTTGCTCCGGCATCGAAGCGATAAATCACCAGCCGATCCAGTTGCAGGAGATTCCGGGTTCCCTCAAGGATATGATCAAAAATATCTTGAAGATCCGGTGTCCGTAGTGCCCCAGATCCTTTCGCTGTCGTCAGTAACCGCTCCTGTGCTGCTTCAAAAGCTTGTGCCTCTAAAGACTTCTGCAACTGTCCTGCCATCTGGTTGATGTTGCTTCCCAATGAAGCAATTTCATCTTTTCCTTGAAAGTCTAGGCGAGTTCCCAACGCGCCTTGACCAATTTTTTCTACTGCCGTTGCTGCTGCAAGAATCGGGCGAGTTGCTCGGTCTGCAATCACCACTGCGATCGCTGCCACCAATAAAGCGGTGATCCCAGTTCCAATTGACAGCGTGAGTAGGTATTGTCGTTGCGTAGCGAAAGCAGTATCTGTATCGACAGAAACAATCGCCCGCCAATCGAGATTGGGCAACCCTCGAAGCTGAACAGGAGGACTATAGGTGAGCAGTTGCTCAGTCTTGGTTGTTGAATTGTAGGAAATAGCAGTGCTGACTTCATTGACTGCCTTGAGGCGCTCAAAGAAAGGATAAATCTCTTCAGTAACAATTTTTTTGTATTCCTCTCGGCGCTTTGTTACGCCTGTATTTGAAGGGTCAAAAGCGATGACTCTCGTGCCTTCAGTAGAGCCTTCTGGACCCAGAAAAACCTCGTTATCAGCATTGATCAGGTAATACTGTTCCCCTTGAGTCCCATAATTTCGGAGTACCTCATCCAGAAATTCCATAGGAACACGCACACGGATGAAACCGATGGGTCGATCTGTTGCTTTATCTTTGATAATGGAAGCTGCATAAAGACAAAAAACCTTTGAGTTTTCCGAAAGCATTGGCTGGCTGATGCTTGGTCCGTTGTTTTTTAAGGCTGCTTGAATATAGTGTTGGTTGAGCTGGTTCCCAAGCAATGGTCCTGGAGTTTGAGCAACGACATTCCCCTGTAAATCAAATATCGCAATGCTGTCATAGATACCATAGCTATTCATGAGGCGGGTAAGAACTGGCACCATTACTTGGGCTGTCGTCCGTGACCACAACTTAGGATCAGTAAACGCATCTAAGCTTGCCATCGCCTGGATGTCAGCAAAGCGTTGGCGCATAAACAGGTTCGCTTTCTGTTGCAAGTCAACCACCCTCGCTTTGCCAAAAGCTTCCACTTGCTGGGTAATCGACTGATTGGCAAAGTCATAGGCAGTTTTTCCAATCGCTAACACTGGAATCGTACTCACGGCGATCGCCAGAGAGGTGAATTTTACCCTGACACTAACGCCTTGCCACCATTCAACCAGCTTGTCGTGGAAAGGCGTTGGTAAGTTCTTGGCGATCAGCTTGATTTCCTTCAAAAGGAGCAGTTTAGAAGTTGTACGGGATTGCATCGGCTTGTTATTTACTAACGGGGCATGGCTTGCAGAATGGCAGAACCGTCTAAAACTGCTAACATCACATCGTTAGATTTCCACCAATATCCGCGCAAAAATTGTGTTAGCTGAGGATTTAGCGTAAAGTTCGGAGGTTTTTGAATAGTTCGCCAGTCACACCATTCAAGATCTTCGACTCGATCAACGACTAGCCCCAACGTCTGACTTTTAGGCTGAGTCTGTGTACATGGGTGTGCCACTTGCAACACTATCGCCTCATACATTGAAGGACTAGTCACCTGTTCGTACCAGGAAGCAAGCCCGCACAAATGCCCAAGATCGACCATCCAAAGAACTTCACCCCGCCAGCTATAGACTCCCATCACCCAAGGCGGCATGTGAGGAATCGGCACAATTGTGCCGATGGGAATCGTCAGCACCTCAGCCACCTGTTTGATGGGTAAGAGAGCCGTCATGTCAAGCACAAGATGTAGCCGCAAAAATTGTTCACGATCTGACACTGATAACAGCGCCGAGTCTTGCCTATTCTTAGGAGATAAGCTTGAATTTGACAGGAAGGAAGAGTTAGTCATTGGAGTTGCTTTAGGCATCACTACTTTTGATGAGCAGTTTAATTGTGCGCACCAGTTCTTGTTGATCGATCGGTTTTGTCAAGTAAGCAGATGCTCCCTGTCTCATGCCCCAGAATTTATCCATTTCGCCTCCCTTAGTGGAACACAGGACGATCGGAATATTATTCGTATCGGCGTTCCCCTTGAGTTCACGACAAACCTCAAATCCACTACAGCCAGGTAGAACAACATCTAAGAGGACAACATCCGGTTTCTGTCGGCTAACGGTGGCAATGGCTTCTTCTCCAGTTTGAGCAATTAGCACATTAAGGCCCCCTTTCTGAAGACAGCCGATCAAGATTTGCATATCTGTTAAGGAATCCTCAACAATTAGCACGGTTCCCATAGCTTCAAATGGAATAAATGAGGTTGATTGGTTAGTAGTTACTAGCACTTCTAGGAACGAGTTGTATACTGCACCAGGTGCTTTTCGTTTTTACCTTGCATTCATCAGGACATCACTCTCAGGAGTGTTTCCCGACGCAAACGACCTGTTCTTGCCACACCTACACGAAGTGAGGTGTGGGTATAAAAGTTGCTCAATCTAAATCCTGCTTTCGTGTTAGTAGCAGCGCCGATTGCCTACAAGGAATCTTCCACAGCAATGAACTAATCCCCTCTAAGAACTAAACATTTAGTAGCTGCTTAGCAGATGCATTTATCCGAGTAAAAACGGTCAGATTTGAGTCTCTACCAATCCCCGATCAAGATAAATAAATATGAAGATGCTTCTGTCAGATATGGACCGAAGGGAATACCAAAAAATAAATTATCAATTCTGTAGGGTGCGTTAGCGACAGCGTAACGCACCTTCTTAGTTTGT
>CAZZYE010000150.1:4843-11353 GCA_964658145.1 uncultured Stigonema sp. | reverse complement strand
CAATTAGCAATTAGCAATTATCATTCGTGCTTGTTACTTTGTAACAATTATTGCTTCCATTAAGCCTGTAATAAAATGTTGCAGAAGCTTGTAAGCGCTTGCGATGTTCATTAAAAGGCATAGTATGTATTACACCGATAGCGTTTAAGCCCCACTCAAGATTATGGATGCCTATTATAAGTGTAATTATAGACACAAAGATGACTAGGGCAGTAGTCCAAGGATCTCTCTGGTACATAGACTTTGTTAGGACTTACGCATTGACAGAAATAATTAAGTATGGATGCGGATTTGACCGTAGGGGCGGGGTTACCCCTTCGGGGAAATCAAAAATCAAAAGTCAAAAGTCAAAAGTAATTAAATAATTCTTACTTTTGACTTTCCCCGAAGGGGGCGGGGGCTTGAGTCAGCGGACGCAGCAAGTTCGGCGCCTAATCGTTGGAAATACATTTTTTTCTTTTTCCATAAATGAATATATTCGCATGTATCTTTTATGTGGCAATACGGTTCAGTTAAGAAAAATTGCCAACCGTCAACCTTTGTAGAGACGCGACGCCCTTCGGGTGACGCTCGTTCCGACGCTCCTTGTACCGGAAGATCGCAACGCTTACGCTACCGCTTCGAGGATCGCCAGTTGCGAGGGCGCGGGAAACCCGCCTCATGCGCACGCTCACTCACCAGTCGCCGTGAGAGCGGGCTGACACTCATAATGCGCTTACGCTCAAATTTCGCGTCTCTACAAGTCTGAAATTCCTACCGTTCAGTCCTAACTGAACCGTATTGCTTTATGTGGTATCATCACTGATAAAAAAGCAACTGCCATGTGTTAAGGCAGGTAATGCATTTGACGGACAAATAATTGCGTCGTACTTCTTGGCATTCATTGCGGCGATGAATTCAGCACAATAGCGATCGCGTTCGTCAATCACTCGCCAATACTCCGCTACAGAGATTTCACGCACCGCATGCAAGTTACTTGCAACCTCTAAAGGAATTGGAGGGGCTGCTGAAATAATTTAGGCTAATCGTATGCCAGCAAACTGCTAGCATAAAGGTAACGAACCGTTAGTCGAATAGCACTATCAAAGGAGGCAGTATGGCAACAATTACCATTCGCAATATATCTGAAGAGTTAGTTGATCGCATTAAACGTTTGGCGGGACAAAAGGGGATTTCGATGGAGCAAGAAGTCCGCGATGTGTTGCAACTCCGCTATGGGCAACGTGATGAAGTGCTTGCTCGTATTCGTCAACGGGGGGAGGCGTTACCGATGGAACCAGAAAGTCGGGTGCAGACTTGGAAATCAGTTGGACGACCCTAATGGTGATTGATACAATGGTGTTTGCCTATGCGCTCTTACATGTAGAGGACAGGTATGAGCAGGCGATCGCAGCTTTAGAAACTGTAGATCAGATTGTGGTGCCTGATTCGTTGTTTGCCGAGTTGGGCAATGTCATTTGGCAATGGATACAATTTCGGCAACTACCCTTGCAAATAGGTTTAGACGCGTTGCAAGATGCTGAAGCATTGGTTGATGTAATAATTTCTAGTTCTCAAATTCGGGATGTTGCTCTAAAACTGGCAGTCGAGGTAAGTCATTCGTTCTACGATACGTTATTCGTGGCGGCGGCAATTCAATTTGATACTCAGGTGCTGACTTACGATCGGAAACTGGCGGCTAAGTTTGGTGATCGCGTTCTATTGCTGGAATAGTGATAGTGACACTTCCGAGTTCCATGCAGTATCTTTTGTTATAGGGTATGGTCTAATAACTCCTCACTCCTAAAATGCGCATCCTGCAAATTGTCCCCTCGATTTCCCTGCTGAAATGGTTAAATACCAACAACCACCAAATATGCTAATCTCCGTGATTATACCGACCTACGGTCGTGAGGAACCATTACGCAATAGCCTTGTGGATGTCCTCAAACAAGACTACCCAAATTTTGAAGTTTTGGTAGTTGATCAAACCCCAAAACATCAGCCTGAAATTGAAGCTTACCTAGAGGAATTAGCAGCAGCAAGTAAAATCAAGTGGTTCCGCCTCAAGTGGGCGAGTTTGCCTGGGGCGCGGAATTATGCTGTGCGGCGGGCAGCAGGTGAAATAATTTTGTTTATTGATGATGATGTCCAGTTAAATCCTGGTTTTTTAGCAGCCCATGCGAAAAACTATTTGGACTCACCAGACGTGGGGGCTGTGGCTGGAAGAGTGTTTGACAGAATGAAATTGGGTGACTCTGGGGGTAAATTACAGATTGAATATCTTCCTCCCCAGGCGATGGACCCAGGAATTGCTTGGTATTATATTGATTTGGTGCATACAGTCAAACCTCAGCAAGTCCTCACAGTTAGGGGCTGCAATATGTCCTATCGTCGCGAGATTTTTACCAAGTACGGACTGAGATTTGATGAAAGATTTCACGGAAGTGCGGTGCGAGAAGAATCTGATTTTTGTTTGCGGTTGCGGCAGACGGGATATAAGATTTGGTATGACCCAGAAGCTAATTTAGTGCATTTAGGCGAAGAGACTGGGGGTTGTCATGATATTAGTATGCGATCGCTTCAGTATCAACTCACCTTCTACCACAACCATTTCTTGATGGGGCTAAAAAATCTCACCGCTACCCAAGCTTTACGACTTTATACTCGTTTATTTGACTGTCATGTCCTCGGACGCCCTCCTTGTCACAAAAGCGGGAGTCCCATCAAAATCATCACTCGTGGTTTTTTCTACACTTTGGGCTTTTTTAAAGCCTTGGGTACAGTTATCCAATCACTCTGGAATGATGGTCAAACTTACACCCATATGGATGAACAAGTTTAGATTTGCTAATGGCTAATTGCTAACTGCTAATTGTATTGACCATTAGCCATTAGCCATTATAAAATATCAATGAAAATTTTAGTAGCCAGTCACACCTATATTGTAGATCTTAACTGTGAAAAACTACGCGCTCTATCACAACTAGAGCCGGGAATTGAGGTAACTGTTATAGTTCCAAAGCGCTGGAAACCTGGTGGCGTTCAAAATAAAATCATTACAACTCAATACTGTGATGAAGGCAGATTTCGCATAATTCCTGTGTCTAATTTCAGTCAAAATCATCAGGGACTCCTGACCTTTGGCGCTGATTTAATATCTTTGCTACGTGAGTTTCGTCCTCAAATTATTCAGGTAGAACAAGGGTCTAGAGGACTCGCTTATACTCAAATGATAGCTCTCAATCAGTTTTTAGGACTAAAGGCTAAGAATATATTTTTTACCTGGTGGAATCTTCCTTACAAACTAAAATTTCCAGTTTCTTTAATAGAAAAATACAACCTCAACCACAGCCACGGTATTATTTCGGGAAATCAAGATGGTGCAGAAGTTTTAAGACAGCGGGGATACAATGGTCCGATTAAAGTCATGCCTCAACTAGGTGTGGATGAAAAACTGTTTACTCCTATACCTCACCCAGAACTAGCAGCTAAATTTGGTATTGAAAAAAGCGAGTTTGTTGTAGGTTTCGTGGGACGTTTTGTGCAGGAAAAGGGATTACTAACTCTTTTAAAAGCATTAGTGACTTTAAAAGATAAAACTTGGAAATTACTGCTGCTTGGACGCGGTCCTTTGCAGTCAGAGTTAATGAGTATTGCTGAGGAAAACAAAATTCAAGACCGGATAATTTTGGTAGAAAGCGTTCCTCATGACCAAGTATGCAATTATATAAATTTAATGAGTACTTTAGTGCTGCCTTCGGAAACAGCTAACGAATTTAAAACCTTAACTGCCGTTGGATGGAAAGAACAATTTGGTCATGTACTCATTGAGGCAATGGCTTGCAAAGTACCTGTCGTTGGTTCCAATTCCGGCGAAATTCCCTATGTAATTGGCGATGCAGGGTTAGTATTTTCCGAAGGCGATACTCAAGCACTTGCTAATCGCTTAGTTCAATTAATGGACAAACCAGAATTAGCCCAAAATTTAGGTAAAATGGGTTATCAAAAGGCAATGGCTAAATACACTAATAAAGCTTTAGCCGAGCAACAATTGGAATTTTACAAAGAACTTGTTGATTGATCTAACACCCCTCCGTAGCAATTGTCATGAACGAGCGCAATTTTAAACTCCCACGATCGCCCTTGCTGTCGCGCCAGGTAGCCATTATTTCATTAGGTCATCTGTCGCTGGTTTACCAGGATAGAAGCGATCGCTCAGAATTTCCTCTAATGTGTACAAACATTCATTTGGAAACGTTGAGAGTGGCAGGTTCGTTTCTCCTGATGCTAAATCCCTCCCGTTTGTATACCCGTTCTGTAGTGCTTCTTCAACATCAGGCTTCAGACTAGGGTTTTCACTCAACAACGTTAGGGTTTCCCGCCGTTGCACTCGAATCGTTGCCAACCAACTCCGACTGCGTTGCTCTGATTGATATTCCCACTTCAACAAGTGTCCAATTAAAATACTAAGGCGATTTCTCAATTCTTGACGTTCCTTTCTTCCCAAGGATTCAATCTCCTCAATTAAATTGGGCAAGTCAAGCTGGTTCCATTGAGAATGACGCAGAAGGTTAGCCTGTTCTTGAGTCCAAGCCCAGAAATCAGTTTCATAGAGATTTCGCATTCCTCTTCTCGCTGTCTGCCCTGTTTGTGGTGTCTGCATAGTGGGGTCAAAACCTGACTATCTTTTTTCCGGAGACTGTATCTCCATGTTGCGGTTATTTTGGCTTGGGCGAATATTAATTATAGATTCAAAAGCAATTGTTTGTGTATACGGATTCCAATCTGCTCCCCAAATATCGCGTTGCCTACTTCCATCCTTAAGTGTAGCCATCAGGGCAGTTGCTTTCACTGACCGTAATGAAGAAGGTTTGGTAACTTTTGTAAGGTTTTATACAGAGAACACCCCCGTTTTTGCATAGCATCATTGACCCTGACTGTGCCTTTGTTTCACATCAATGTTCAGAACAAATTCTTCACGTATTGAGATAGTTTCACCATGTAGGTAGTCAACCGATTATCTAGAAAAAAAGCAAGTGCCTCCTGCTTCATAAGTACTGTCAGAGCGATCGCTCATCTAACATACTGATTAAAATTTAGTATAATTTATCCTGTACTTCAGCCCTATTGCTAGAAAAATTTGCTAGAAGGGAAACACCTCAATATGGTTGTTAGACTTGAATATCTGACAAAAGGCACTCAAATAAAAGGCATTCTGCCAAACAGTATTATTACCATCGTTGATGCTCAGTGGCATGGCTGTGATGTCGTCGAATTAACATATAAAGACGCCAGTGGCACGTTAGGGAATGAGTTGGTATTTCGAGACAGGGAACCTAGCCTGGAAATAGTCACCTCTGGGGGAGCTTGGAGTTTTACGGCTGATGGCGCTAATTTTCGTCTAGCATCAGAAGCGCATCGCATCCGTCTAGCTCATCTGTTCGACCCACTCCTGGCTGTTCACACTTCTCAAGTAGAACCTTTACCTCACCAAATAACTGCCGTTTACGGAGAAATGTTAACTCGTCAACCCCTACGCTTCCTCTTGGCAGATGACCCAGGTGCAGGTAAAACTATTATGGCGGGGTTACTGATGCGGGAATTGCTCATCCGAGGCGATTTAAATCGTTGCCTTGTTGTATGTCCCGGCAGTTTAGCTCCACAGTGGCAAGATGAACTGTTACAAAAGTTTCACTTACGTTTTGAAATTCTCACTAATGACCGCATTGAATCAGCAGTGGGTGGAAATGCTTTTGCTGAAACAGCCTTGGTAATTGTACAACTGGACAAACTTAGTCGTAATCAAGATTTACAAGCAAAGCTAGCGCAGACAGACTGGGATTTAGTCGTTTGCGACGAAGCTCATAAAATGTCAGCTTCGTTCTTTGGGGGTGAAATAAAAGAGACGAAGCGCTACAAACTTGGCAAGTTACTATCAAGTTTAACCAGGCATTTTTTGTTAATGTCGGCAACGCCACACAATGGCAAAGAAGAAGATTTTCAATTATTTATGGCGTTGCTGGATGGTGATAGATTTGAAGGACGCTTCCGTGATGGGGTTCACGTTGTAGATACATCTGACTTAATGCGAAGATTGGTTAAAGAAGATTTGCTGAAATTTGATGGTAAGCCGCTATTTCCAGAACGCCAAGCCAGCACTATAGAGTACGAATTATCAGATTTAGAAGCGGTACTTTATAAACGAGTAACTGAATATGTCCGCGATGAATTCAATCGCGCTGATGCTTTAGAAAATCAAGGACGCAAAGGTACTGTAGGTTTTGCGTTGACTATTTTGCAACGCCGACTTGCTTCGTCACCAGAAGCTATCTATCAATCGTTGTTACGTCGTCGGGAAAGGTTACAAAAACGGCTGCGCGAAGAAGAATCTTTGAAGCGAGGCACTTCTGCAATTATTGAATTTGGACAGGTTCTAGATCTTGAAGATTTAGAAGATGATTTAGAGGATATTCCAGGTGAAGAAAGAGAAGCCACAGAACAGGAAGTAGTTGATTTAGCTACGGCTGC
>CAZZYE010000150.1:0-4743 GCA_964658145.1 uncultured Stigonema sp. | reverse complement strand
CTGCAACCTCATTTTATTGCCTCGTTTTTCTTGGAAGCTTTTGCCCAGCTAGGTGGAACAGTGCGTCAACGAGAACCCCAGCGCTATGAAATCACTCATGTTCCAGTTGTTATCCGCAACCGAGGACGGCAAATTGGGGTAGGAGAACCATTACTACTGCGCTACGAACGCATTTGCTTTGATAAGGATTTAATTAGTATTCCTGGTAAACCTCCAGCTGCTTTTATTTGTTCTGGACATCCTTTGCTAGATGCAACAATTGATCTGACGTTAGAAAGACACCGTGATTTATTGAAACAAGGCACTATTCTAGTGGATGAAAATGATCTAAGTGAAGGTATGCGTGCCTTGGTTTATTTGGAACATTCCATACAAGATGCGCGGACAAATAACAACGGTTCTAGGCGTCTAGTGTCCCGACGGATGCAGTATGTAGAAATCAACCCACCTTACTTTTTACGGGATCTGGAAAACCTCTCTCCAAACCTCTCTCCTACAAGGAGAGAGGCATTGAATTCTCCCCCTTCCCTTTTAGAGAAGGAGGTTGGGGGGTTAGGTTTTGCGTTGGTTTTTCCACATGACGTGAAAAGTCAGATCAACCCACAAGGCAATGTTTACAATGCAGGTTACGCGCCTTACCTGAATTATCGTCCACTAACCGACGAGGAAAGGGGTGTTGTAGAAACAGTCCTGGAAGAATCTTGGTTACGAGAAGAGTTGGAAGCCAAAGCTAGGAGTTACGCGATCGCTCATCTTGTACCACAACATCTTCAAGAGGTAAGACAACCCAAAGAGGAACTAATTGCTAAGACGATGGCAGCAGTAAAAGACAGATTAACAAAGGAGATAAATTATTGGGATCATCGTGCCGAAGAATTGAAAATGCAAGAGGAAGCTGGTAAGCCTAATGCTAAGATTAACTCAGCTAAAGCACGTCAGCGAGCCGATGAGTTACAAACTCGGTTATTGCAGCGTTTGGAAGAATTAGAGCAAGAACGTAGATTATCCCCATTACCGCCTGTAGTCATTGGGGGTGCTTTGGTAGTGTCGGCGGGTTTGTTGCAAAAACTGCAAGGGAAGCAACACTCAGCATTTGCTCAGGAAACTCAACGGGTAGAACGTGAAGCAATGGCAGCGGTGATGGACACTGAACGCCGTTTGGGTTACGAACCGCGCGATGTGAGTCACGAAAAATGTGGTTATGATATCGAGTCGCGTTCCCTCACTGCCAACTTTTCTCAGGATGGGAGAAGGGGTGGGGGTGAGGGATTACGATTTATTGAAGTAAAAGGGCGAATCACAGGTGCAGACACGTTAACGGTAACGAAGAATGAAATTATAACTGCACTGAATAAGCCAGAGAATTTTATTTTGGCGCTAGTGCAAGTACCGTTAGCCACGGAAATAGAGAGTAGTTGTTCCATTCGTTATCTGCGGCGTCCGTTTCAGAAAGAGCCAGATTTTGCCGTGACAAGTGTAAATTACAATTTACGAGAATTGTGGCAACAAGGAACAGAACCCTAAATATAGCGGTTCTCAGTTCTATCCCATACACTATCGGCCCTCTCCCCTGCCCCTCTCCCAAGTTTGGGAGAGGGGTGCCCGAAGTGGGCGGGGTGAGGGCTGTATGTGACTCAAACGAGAACCGCTATATATAGTTGACAAGATCTTGACGATTCTTGGTGCGTCTAGCTAAACTGCGGTAAGTAAAATATATAACCTGAATTTCTCCGTTATTGGTAGCCAGATACTCTACTGTGAGTATCTGAAACTATTTGCCTGCAAGCATTTACGATAGTGTCTGCATTTGCAGGCTATTTTTTCATGTCTATTTTTTTACCAAAAAACGGAGTTCATTATATACAATATGAACTACCACAAGAAGCTAATCGAAGTCGCGTTACCACTAGAAGCAATTAATAAGGAATCCGCTAGAGAAAAATCAATTCGACACGGACACCCTTCGACACTACATTTGTGGTGGGCACGGCGACCTTTGGCAGCTTGTCGGGCAGTATTGTTTGCATCTTTGGTAGATGACCCATCGAGTCATCCCGATCAATTTCCCACAGAAGAGGATCAAGAGAGTGAGAGAAAACGCCTGTTTGACATCATCGAAGAATTGGTGAAGTGGGAAAATGTCAACAATCAGGAGGTTTTAGAGAAAGCTAAAGCAGAAATTCTCAAATCAACTAATAACAATCCACCGCCTGTCCTAGACCCCTTTTGCGGTGGGGGTTCCATACCTTTAGAAGCCCAAAGATTGGGCTTAGAGGCACATGGTAGTGATATTAATCCAGTTGCGGTTTTGATTACCAAAGCTTTGATTGAAATTCCTCCAAAGTTTGCAAATCAGCCTCCGGTTAATCCTGATTCTCAAAAAAAATCGAAGATACAGAAATGGTTTGGGGCGCAGGGTTTAGCTGAAGATGTGCGCTATTACGGGCAATGGATGCGGGATGAGGCTTTTAAACGAATAGGGCATCTTTACCCAAAGGTCAATTTACCGCAAGAGTATGGCGGTGGTGAGGCGACGGTTATCGCTTGGTTGTGGGCAAGGACGGTGAAATGTCCTAATCCGGGTTGTGGACTAAATACGCCTCTTCTATCTTCGTTTGTTCTTTCTTCAAAGCAAGGGAAAGAAAATTACCTCATTCCCAAGGTATTTAATAATCAGGTTGAATTTAGTGTTGGTAAAGTACCACCAAAGGACTATGAAAACCCTAAGAAAGGTCTAAAGCGCGGAATGTCTGGGGTATTTGAGTGTGTTGCTTGTAAGACAGTAACAACAAGAGATTATGTATCTCAAGAGGCAAAAGCAAAGCGTCTAGGAGCATTACAAACAGCAGTAATACTTGAAGGAAAGCAAGGAAGATTATATTTACCCGCCAATATTTCACCTTGTGCAGAAAATAATCCTCGAATTGACGTAACAGGATTAAATATAGAATTTTCCCCTAATCCTCGTGATGTTTGGTGTCGAAATTTTGGGCTTCATACGCCAGCAGATTTATTTACCCCTCGTCAGCTAGTAGCTCTTACTACTTTCAGTGACTTGATTAGTAAAGCACGAGAAAAGTTACTTTCTGATGCAATATTTGCTGGAATGCCAGATGATAGTTTAGCACTTTGTGAAGGTGGTATGGGTGCGACGGCTTACGTAGATGCATTGGCGACTTATTTGGCGTTCGCTGTAGACAAATTATCGGATAGAAACTCAGCGATTTGTTCTTGGGACACAAGTCGGGATAGTACTCGTAATACTTTTGCACGTCAAGCAATTCCTATGGTTTGGGATTTTGCTGAAGTCAATCCTTTAAGTAACTCCAGTGGTAACTTTACTTTAGGAGTTGAACAAGTTGCACAAGTGCTGGAAAAAGTTCCTGCTTCCACAAATGGCGAAACTAAACAACATGATGCAACTTCTAACAAAATTACTACTCCTCTGGTTCTTTGCACAGACCCACCTTATTACGACAATATTGGTTACGCTGACTTATCAGACTTCTTTTACGTTTGGCTACGTCGTTCATTAAGTTCTATTTACCCTGATCTTTTTAGCACTATTGTTGTTCCAAAAGAACAAGAGTTAGTCGCTGCGGCGTATCGTTTCGGTGGCAATAAAGAAAAAGCTAAAAAGTTTTTTGAAGAAGGATTGAATAAAGCTTTTACCCTAATGCGTGAGGCAGCACATCCCGATTATCCATTTTCAGTCTTCTACGCATTCAAACAAACTGAAACAGAGAATGATGATGAAAACAATATATATCCTGTCATCGCTTCAACCGGATGGGAAACCATGCTGTTCGGCTTAATCAAAGCAGGTTTTACCATCACTGGTACATTACCTATGCGAACAGAATTAAGTAATCGTTCTCTTGCTATGGGTACAAATGCCCTCGCTTCATCCATTGTCCTCGTCTGTCGCCCTCGCCCAGAAAACGCCCCGTCTACCACTCGCCGCCAATTCCTCAACACTCTCAAACGCGAACTACCTGATGCGCTACAAAAACTCCAACAAGGCAACATCGCCCCAGTAGACTTAGCACAAGCCAGCATTGGCCCTGGGATGGCAATCTACTCCCGCTACAGCAAGGTTCTCGAATCCGATGGTAATGCAATGCGCGTTCGCACCGCCCTGCAACTGATTAACCAAACCTTAGACGAATTCCTCACTGAACAAGAAGGAGAATTTGACGCTGAAACCCGCTTTGCTCTGATTTGGTTTGAACAGCACACTAAGAGCGAAGGTTTATTTGGCGAAGCAGAAACCCTCTCCAAAGCTAAAAATACAGCAGTACAAGGTATGGTAGACGCTGGCATTCTCGTTGCTAAGGCGGGTAAGGTGCGACTACTACGCCGCGATGAACTACCCAAAGATTGGAACCCCGAAACTGATAACCACCTTACTGTCTGGAAAGCAACGCAGTACATGATTCGGGAATTGCAAGACGGTGCTGGAAATATAGGTGTTGCGCGTTTACTATCTCAACTGGGAATCATAGGAGAAGCAGCAAGGGAATTAGCTTATCGGCTGTATAACATTTGCGACAGGAAGGGCTGGGCTGCTGAGGCTGTTGCTTATAACAGTTTAGTGATTTCCTGGTCGGAAATTTCTCGCTTTGCTGCTGACATTGATCAACCAATGGCAGTACAAGGAAAGTTGTTTTAGAGATGGAATTTGACAAGCGTCCACCGTCATTGCCCTCACCCCCTAACCCCCTCTCCCATGCTGGGAGAGGG
>CAZZYE010000149.1:0-11421 GCA_964658145.1 uncultured Stigonema sp. | reverse complement strand
TCGACGCGGCTACGCCGCGCCATTGCTTGTGCCAGTTGCGTAAGTCCTGGTAGAGATTGAATTCATTTGATGTTCTGCTATTTTTGTCATCAGGAAAGATCTGGCTGTGAGTAACAGTTAGTACGTTTGTACGTCAGCCTAAAATGACTCCCGTCGTCAGAGCAAGGGGTTTTTGGGGCAGTTGGTCGTGAGTAGCGATCGCTTACTCTTGAGGGAAGTCTGGGGGCAAGGTAACAATTCCTTTGACAACTAAGTATTTAAATTGGTTGAGCAAATCAGCTTGCCGTAAGATCCGAGTCACGTATTTGGGTCTTCGGCGAAAGTCCGTTCCCCAGTCTTTGACTGTTTTTGGGCTAGTACCTGTGACTTGTGCGATCGCATTAATACAAGCTTTACGATAATTACGTCCTGGTTCGCGACTAACCCAACGACGGCAATACTCCATCGGTTCGAGGGGTAACTGACGGAGAATATCAATTCGATGTTGATTCCGATGGGGATTGCTCCCAGTCCGCATTATTTTTCTTCGTAAGTCGGCAACAGCTAGGCTGCACTGGGAAGTATTTAAATTTTTATCGGCAATGCCTCAACTCCCCAAAATACTTGCTAGCTTCATCAACTTAGAAAATCTCTGCTTTTAGTACAAGTCTTTTACTCACGAATCACGAGTAAATTATTCTTGGGGAAAGTCAGGAGGTAGGACTATTTTTCTGACTTGATTGAGCATATCAGCCATGCGAAGGATATGCGCTACGTAGTTGGGTCGCTTTTCAAAGTTTGCTCCCCAGTTGCCAATAGTCCTCTCACTTAGCCCAGTGGCTTCAGCTAGAGAGGCAATGCAGGCTTTTCGATATCCCCGCTCATCGGGGGACATATTAACCCATCGTCTGCAATATTCCAGAGGCTCCACGGGCAGGTTACTGAGTGCATCGATCCTATATTGAGGGGTCTGGGGAATGCTGTCTATTACCTTATTTGTTCTCAGTGACACTGTAACTCACGATTCGTGACTAATTTTTCCACATATATCACGAGCGAGTATGAAGGGTGCGCCCAGAAGTTTGCGGGTGGAGACTACCCCTGTCAAGGTGTACTAACAAAGTACTAGTCGGAAGTTATCATTACTTTCGGTGAGGATAGTTCCAAAAATGAACTCAGTAACTTCCCAGTGGGGAACGGTTCAATTCATCCTTATAAAACCGCCAATTAGGCATAAATTGATTCATCAAAGCCACAAAGCGATCGCCATGATGTCTTTCTAGTAAATGTACCATTTCATGCACCACTACGTACTCTAGGCAATGTTTGGTTTTTTTCGCTAGTTCAAGGTTTAGCCAGCTCTTGCTTTCCGTCATGGGTGCATTCGCCGAGTTTGAACGGGCATTGATTCATGAGCGCCAGAGGGAAGGCATCGCGCTGGCCAAAAAGCGTGGTGCGTACCGTGGCCGCAAGAAATCCCTGTCGTCGGAACAGGTGACCGATCTGCGGCGACGGGCAGAAGCAGGCGAGCAGAAAGCGGCGCTCGCCCGCGCGTTCGGCATCAGCCGCGAGACGCTGTATCAGTATCTCCAAGGTGGGTCGAAGCAAGAGTTTCTGCCACCAGATACCACTCACAAAGACGAGAAATTAATACAAGGAGCTATATAGTCAACAAAAATGCCCCTACTTCCGTAGCTGCATTTGTCCTAGGCGTGACAGTCGGGGCATTTTTGTGTTTAACTAAACCTTGGGCGCGGACGGAGAAAAGGGAAGTAGTAATTGAACTGGTGCGGTTAAGAGATTTTTACTGAGAAACCATAGAATTGGAGGAAGCGGTAGAACAGGTGATGACATTTAAGAGAACGCTTGTTAGATTTAGCGAGCAAAGGTATGAAGATAATTTTTTGGTAATTAAGATATGGTTCAACTTGACGAAGTTTTTGGCATCGCAGCATCCATACCCCAATATACTTATGTGGATCGCGCTAGTTTAGATAAAACATTTAAATACTTGCTCAGTTGTAACCGACATATAGTTATTCATGGTGCTTCCAAGCAAGGAAAAACAATTCTTCGCAAAAAGAATTTACAAGGAGAGCAGTGTCTGCCTGTCCAATGTCGTTATAATTCAACTCTTGAACAAATCTACCTTGAAATATTAAGACTTTTGGGAACTCAGATTCCCACAGAAATTACAAAAAGTTTTACTATTGGTGCTGAAGGAAAAGGAAAGGCTTCCGCAGGAATTAAAGTGCCCTTGATAGGGTCTGGGACGGCAGAACTTCAAGGAAGTGGTAGTATCGAAAAAGGCTCAGAAAGTATATATGAACCAGTCGGTGTAAATCCAGACAGTCTTGGATATACTATCGAACAAATTAAAAAATCAAATAAAAGAGTTATTATTGAAGATTTTCATTATTTACCTGATGAAGAAAAAAACCGATTGGCTTTTGACCTAAAAGCCTTATGGGATAATTCCGTATTTTTTATAATTATTGGTATTTGGGCAGACCAGAATCTTCTCACTTATTACAATGGAGATTTAAGTGGAAGGGTTGGTGAAATTGATGTTCAGTGGACAAAATTAGAGTTGGAAGAAGTTTTGACCAAAGGAGAAAAAGCATTAAATTTTTCTTGGGATACAAAGATTAAACAAGAAATTTTAAATAATGCTAATCAAAATGTAGGTTTATTGCAAAGAATAGCCGAGAAATATTGCTTTGAAGCAGATATCTTAGAAAAGCTAAGACAGACAAAAATAGTAAACGACTTGGATGCGCTTCATAGATGCCGAACAGCTATTTGTAATGAAGAATCAGTTCGTTATCGTCAGTTTAACGAGTCAGTCAGTCGTGGTTTTAGGGGTTCAGATTCAAGTGAACTCAAAGTATATGGACGTATTGTTCGTGTTTGCATTGAAGCATCTGATTTTGAGCTTTGTAACGGCTTACATCGTGATGAAATCCTCATTCGTATTAATCAATCACAACCACAGGTTAGACTATCAGATTTGTCTGCGGCTTTAAATAAGCTTGACAAGTTACAAGCAGATCGTAGTATTTCACCGCTAATCCTCTCATACAATCCTGATTCTAGGAAAATACAGCTAGTAGATAGGGAACTTTTGTTCTACCGCAAATATGGCAAACCCAATTGGTTATGGGAGGAGGCTGAATAATGGATAAATCCTTGCTTTCTTATTTGTCACCAGCCAAATATAAGTAAAAATTCCCGTGTTATAAAACATTTGGTCAGGTAGAGCAACCACCGCATCAAGCCAGTCATTTTCAATGATCCAACGGCGAATATTACTTTCACCACTACCCGCATCCCCTGTAAACAAAGGCGAACCATTAAACACAATAGCAATCCGAGAACCATCACCCCCTTCCTCTGGGGAAGCGTGCATTTTCGATATCATGTGTTGCAGAAACAACAGCGAACCATCATTAATTCGAGGTACACCAGCCCCAAAACGCCCCTTAAACCCTAAATTTTCATACTCATCTTTAATAAAATCCTCTTCTGGTTTCCATTCCACACCAAAGGGCGGATTAGCAAACATATAGTGAAACTGTTTATCAGGATGACCATCATGGGGTAAAAAATTATTACTTTTACTTTTTGCGTTCTTTATCCCCAAAGTGTCACCATAGACAAGATTGTTAATCGGTTCATCTTTAATCAGTAAATCGGAACAGCAAATCGCATAGGATTCAGGATTATACTCTTGCCCAAATAACCCTAAATTTGCTCCGGTATTTTGCTTTTTAATGTACTCCTCTGCTATCGATAGCATTCCCCCTGTTCCTGCTGTGGGGTCGTACACTGTTCGGTAAATTCCTTGTTTAAAGATATCCTGCTCGTCACAGAAAACCAGATTCACCATAAGCCGAATCACCTCACGGGGTGTAAAGTGATCTCCCGCCTCTTCGTTCGCCTGCTCGTTAAACTTTCTCACCAGGTCCTCGAACAGATAGCCCATTCGTAGATTAGAGAGTTTCGCTGGAGATAAATCAACTTCAGGACTATTGATCGCCTTCATGACTTCAAAAAGACGGTTAGCTTCATCTAACTTCTGGATTTCATTATCAAACTCAAATTTCTCAAAAATATCCCGTGCCAAAGGCGAAAATTTATTGATATAATCTCTGAGATTATCCGCCAGCCCCTCTGAATCCTCTAATAATTTCTGAAACGTAAATTCACTAAGGTTATACAATGGCTGTTGCCGATCGCCTCCAATTGCGACTTTAGAGATCGTTTTCTCAAAAGCATCCCCATCTAAGCCCATCGTCTCATATTTCGCCTTCGCCTCAAGTACAGCTTTCTTAGTCGGTTCTAAGACAGCATCCAAACGACGCAACACAATCAGAGGCAACATCACCCGGCGGTACTGAGGTGGACGGTAAGGTCCTCGGAGTTCGTCGGCAATGCTCCAGATAAAACCGACTAACTCAGATCTTGCACCTGGAAATTTGAATGTCAATTCCTTAACTAAGTGCCAGGGTTTTTCAGCGTTCAATATCTTGTAAAATAAATAACACCACCAAGTGTGGAAATATAGTTTGGAACGCAATTTCTGCGGCTTGTCCCCAATCAGGTAGATTTGTAGACTCACCTCTTGCACCAATAAAAATTGATAGTGATTTATTACTTAGTATGAAACCAAAACTCCTTTATTACACAAGAAAAGTAAAAAACATGTAGCTTATAAGACATATTTTGAATTTATACGGACTTATATGGTTAGGTACAAGATATGAGTTTTTGTACAGGATTTTTCCACGGAAATTTATAAGTAAAATCTCAAATCAGTCTGTTGATTGCAACCCTTATGGTTTAATTAAATTATCCTAAATCTATACAGTCCCTAAATTTCCACCTCATTGCACATGCCCCACCTATTTAAATCCCAATATAAACATATGCCTAAAAATCTTTGTAAAAGTGATTTTTTAACAATCTTTATCCCATAACCTATTCTCTGTAAAAACTATGCACACCCCTGGAGCTTCAAATAATGACCTGTCAAGCGATTATCACGTTGACTACACTCGGCTCCGCGACTTACTCGCTGCCGGAAATTGGAAAGACGCCGATAAAGAAACTATCACGGTCATACTTCAAGCAACTGGTAGAGCAGCAAGTTACGAATTTATCCAGACTTTACCCTTGCGTACAGGTATCGAATTTTTTCCCTTTCCTGAATTTATCGAAAATTGTCCCTGTTCTGTTTTACACACCATAGACCAACTTTGGGTAAAATACAGTAATGGGCGTTTTGGGTTTAGTGTACAAAAGCGTATCTGGGATAGTGTTGGTCATAAACGCCACAAGTTTGGGGATCACGTTGGATGGATAAAAGGATGGTGGAGGAATAAACATTGGATCTTGTCACATGAATTGACTTTTGATACATCAGCACCCGTGGGACATCTACCATTTGAATTGAGTTATATAATGGAGTTCATGTGGGTGAGTAAAATGTGTGGGGGTATCTTCCCTGCGGAACGAGCGATTTGGGAGCATGCGTGTGCTTTGCAGATTCGTTTTGCTGTGTTATCTCGCATCCAAGTTTGTGAATCTCCTCAACCTGCTGTACCCACTGTTAAAATCTCTGTCCCTGACAATCTGAGTTCTGATGTTGGTGTAGACTACACCCGACTACGCAACCTACTAGCAGCAAAAAACTGGAAGGAAGCTGACAAAGAAACCTATCTGGTGATGATTCTGGCTGTAGGTAAAAAAGATGGTGATTGGTTTACCTCAAACGAACTCTTAAATTTTCCTTGCACTGACTTACTCACAATTGACCAACTGTGGATAAAATACAGCAATGGACATTTTGGCTTCAGCATCCAAAAGGAAATTTACTTAAGTGTTGATGGTGAAGCCAACAACGAGTATCATCCAGAAGCCTGGAAGAAATTTGCTGATCGCGTAGGATGGAGAGTGAGAGAAATAGAGACGTGGATACCTTATCGTGATGTAACTTTTAATACTTCATCTCCTAAAGGACACCTCCCGGTTTGTTTACCTCCTGGTTGGTGGAGTGGTGTGATGTAAAATGGTTTGTTGGTACCAGGGTTTTTAGGGATGTTTGGTGGTTGTGGAAGTCTTGGAGGTATGTTGTGGCGTCTCTTCTCTCGCATAGAGACTTGTAATATGCGAATAAACATGAAGAATTCAATAATCAGTACTATTGTTAATACAGGCAACGTTCAGTCAATGAACTATCTTATTTTTGTTGCAACGATTGCTATAGAACGAGGTACTTCTTTTACAAACGCATATTTATTTTTCAATAAAACGATTAGTGAACCCGATTCTACAACTGCTAATGTTATTGCAGCACTCACAACTGAAGAAAAGAAAGCCACTATAAATTTACAAGATTTAATAGAAGCGTGTAGAAATCGCCTAAGCGCGATATCAAAGAAGAGATAGCAATAATACCATGTGTGTCAAGCCCCACCTTGCCAGTAACTATCGATGCGACAGCAGAAGTTGCTAAACAACGTACTCTAAAAGCGCAACTTGCTGAGGCAGAAAAAAAATTTGTGGTTGGTAAAGTCTTGGCTATTTGTAAAGAAAGTCTCGCCACGGTTCCGAATGCCCAGAGGGTCTAATCACCAACCATCCATGCGTCCCATAGTATTTGTCTCTGGCGCGACCAGCGGCTATAGCCTCATCGATCAACGCCATTTCTTCAGCACTAGGCTCATCAATACTTTTGGTTGGTGCCACTTCTGTATCATGCACCTGCGGTTTTATAGTTAAGTTCCAACCCTCTTCCAAAGACCTACGAAAAAATCCTTCCTTACTCTGCTTAATTTTACCAGCCACGTCTTGGGCTATTGTGTATGCGAACGCTACTCTTGTTCATCTTTTTTTAAAGGTCAGGGTTTGTGCGACTAGAAATTTCTCGTCCACCCCAAGGATATAAAGCTCGCACTTCCTCGCGGTTGTACTGTAATACTTCCTCAAGCTCTTCATAAGTCCATTTGCTATAGTGAACAATCTTTTCAAGAAGAAATTCTATAGATCGACCGGCAAAAGCCTCTTCTACGATTTTCTCTAACCCCGTTTCAGCAAAAGCCGCAAGAAGGATAATTGCCTTTAGATTTCGTTCGGCTACAGCTTCATAAGTAGTAAGTTTAACAAAGTCACGTAGACTAATAGTCTTTGCAGCAGAAGATCCTCTTAAGGTTTTGTCTCCGTGGTGTCTGAGAACTCGGATCTCAAGCTGTGCGCCTGTAAAACCTATGCCCTGTAAAGCTTTAAGCCACTTTGACTGTCTTTTTGTGCGGTTGTAAAACCAGCGCTCTGTGTAGCCTAAACAAATTCCCGTCTTTTCAATACCAAAGCGTTTTTCGCCATCAGGCAACATGTAAGCATCTAAAACAGACTCGCCAAGAGGAATTTCGCAAGAAACCGCTTTGATGACTTCAGATTCAGGAATATCGCTCATAAAAACTCTTTGCTGCTCTCTACGTATTTAACAAATATAATCGAGTGCATTTTCGGTGCTTGTAAATAATTTACGTACTCACTCCTCATTCCAATTCACCAACTCTTCATCCACGCAAGCAATTCTCCACTGCGGAAACTTAGTAATTAATCGCTTCACCATTATTCGCAGCGCAGGGTCATCCCAACACTCTTGTAAGTAGTCAAACCCAGAATTATCCCCAAACATCCCTGCTCTCTTTAATTGGTCCATGCGCCCTGGACGCAGCTGCATACGGCGGTTTATAGCCTCACTTGTCCATTTTTCAATATTAGGCGGCGCGGCGGCGGAAGAATTGTCCCGATCAGGAAGTTGACTGTTATCCGAAGAGCCTAGGCTTGTTGAACAACTCGCAACCATCTGGCTCTCGTTGCCCTCTGCAAGCCCCACAGTCACCTTTTCTTTCTCCTCATCAGCGCTTTCATCACCTGAAGGCGACGTGCCCCTCAAGGGCGCGTCAGCCGCCTGGTCTGATCCAAGAACTTGCGCGTGCGCATCCAACTCATCACCCACCCCAACTACCTTAGTAGGTAGTTGGGTGGTTGTTAAATAATAGTTAGCGACGTTGTTAAGATTTTGAAAGCCTTGCAATTCCTCACTTTTTTGACCATTCTTTTGGAACGTTTCCGTGGGAGGGTGGATTTGTTCCACTTGAGGATGGTTTTGTTCCGCAACGGCTAGGTTAGTTTTCTGTTCAGTGTGGACGGCTATCTGATCAATGGAATTGTTTTCCCAGTACGAGCGATTGTAGTAGCCATGAAGATTGCGAACGCGATGCCCAATTAATCCTGGTCTGCCAGAGGGAAGCCTGCCAAATAGCTCTTCAAATTCAAATAACCCTTGTGCAGTTAGAGCAGCGCTGGCTTTTTGGAAAGACTTATAGGTAAGGTTGGTTTCAAGTTTGTGGAATGCGCCGCCAAATTGTTCAGCCGCGATGCAATCAAAGTACAGTTGCTGCACACACGGTGGTTGCTGTCTAACCCAGTTAATATCTTCAGTGGACACCTTACAGTGTGGTTTTACGGCGGGTTTTTCAGATTGGTTGCCACCCCTGAGTACTTGCAGGGGTTTGCGGCTCTTTGGGCATGGGAAATCAGCCCCCGTGCATTCTGCTGGGGGATTTGATATGTTGTTAATGGTCATTGCTAATCTTTATGGTTGACTGTGACTGCTAATGCGCACTTGCCGCTCTCATAGGGCGAGGGTTTTCAGTTTTGAGTAGCAGAAAATACTTGAATTAGCACACTCTCAGGGTACAGATCGACATACCCAAAGCGTGGATCGTGGAAGCAGATATCTCTAACCCCTGAAGTTTGGCAAAGCCTATAATGCTGTATTTGTGTCCGCATGGGACTTGGTATCGGTCTTGCTCAACTTCAACTGCTTTGAGTCTTGCTAGTACTTCCTTTTGGTGTTGTTCTTGTTCCAGCAACCGTTGCTCTTGTTCTGCCACTTGTTGGGCTAGTGCAGCAAGAATTTGGATTTGGGTCAATGCTGGTTCTTCAACAGGTAAAGCTTTAGCAATGCGCTCACATTCCAAAAAATATTTGCGAATAACCTCCTTACCTTCTTCAGTACCTGCTATCATGCCGAGCGATTTAAAGCAGTCAACTGATAACATAACTAATTGGCTAGGACGACCGCCAGCAGAGGTTTTTAACCCTTTGTTTACAAAGTCCAAACCTTCTTCAAAATTACTTTTTAGCTTCTTCTTAGCTTTTTGCTTCGTAGAATATCTCAACCAGACCCAGGCATCATCTAAATCTACTGGGAATTCCTCCTGGGATTGGTAAATTGTCAATGCCAATTCTTGGCTGAATAATAAATTAGGCATAGCTATTCCTCTTTCTTAGCGGTTTAGTTGTTGAAGCGATCGCAATGTTTTGGTCGGCGGAGATCGCTTTAACTAAGCAGCTGACAAAAAGGCGTGAGATTGACCATCTCATAAACGAAGCTTTCTACTTTGGTTCGCTGTATGGCGTTCATTTTTACTTGAGGTTTCACACCCCTAAACCGCATGCGTTTGATTTGATTTTTCACACTGCTTTTTTCTCTGAGTTTTCGTAATTCTCGATAGACGTTTTAACAGATTGTTCCAGATCGTCGATGGAACATTTATAGATTCGGCATAAAAGAGCTACTTGATCAACTCTTAGTTTCGGAATAGTTCTGCCTTGTTCCCAGTTCCGAACGCTTGAATGGGCGACGCCAATTTGAGCAGCGACTTCCTCAGCCCTTAATCCTGCTTTTTGACGCAACTGTTTCATATCCATTAAAGAGCTATGTAGCTTACCTTGCGTCTTGTTAAGCGGAGGACAAAAATAATAAATCATTGCTGATTCAATTGCCGTTAAAGCAATCTTGTCGTCTACAAGAATCCAAGCCAGCTTAGTGGCATCTAATAATTCAAGCTCTTGTTGGCGATGATGCGTGTACCACCTATCAAAAGCAGAAGTAGACTTACCGATATACAAAACTTTATTTTCCGCGTTCAGTACAAAATAAACACAAGAGGTGCAAGGGAACAAATAGCGATCTCCGAATGCAGCAGAAGGTAACTCCAAAAGGTTTATTATTGCTGGATCAATCATTGAAAATTGTCTTCTATTTCAAAAAGATCTCTTATATCCACACCAAGCTCTTGGCACACCTTGAGAACCCGAATAACAGCACCAAGATTCCTGCCGTTTTCCCAGTTTTGAATGGTTGTTTTAGTAAGTCCTGAAAGTCGAGCTAATTCGTCTTGACTTAGTCCCTTGCGCTTCCTGTAGTCGGCAAGCCTGGAAACCACTTTTGTATCCTCATCATTTTTTTGTTTAGACATCACTAATTTAACCAAAAATAATTGGCTACGTCAACTTGAAAAGGGCTAAGCAGATTTGGTTAAATAGAAATTGTTAAGGCGATAGCTCCTGTCCTGAGAAAACAAAGCTATCGCCACAACAGTCCCAAAACGCTTAGCTAAAGGAACTTAGTTAATTATGTCTCAGTTAACGCTCGACAATCAAGCGCTAGCCCAAATTGAGCTAGACACCTACATCCAGCAACAATCACAAAGCGCATCCCAATACGAAATAGATAGCATCTCCGATGTATTCGGCACACTTTACCGCGTGTGGGGTGGAGAAAAAGGCATTAATCTTCTTGGAACGTTCTACCAAAACATTAATGGTGCATGGGTTTCTCAGCCTTGCCGCAGCTTAGTTCGCAAGCACTCTCAAACTAGCGATGAAGCCATAGCAGCGATTCTCGGCGCGTAAACCCAACATAGCCAGTTGCCTTATTCGTGCAACTGGCTCACGCATATTGTGGAGAACTTGTAAGGAGGTTAAGCCGTGAATCTGTTAACACACGACTGGAATGGAAGCGCGATCGCGCAGCTTTCCGAAAACACTAAAATTGCCAAGTTTGATGTTCCTCGTGGTTATGTGAATGCCACTCAGGTGTGCAAAGCTTGCGATAGATTATGGGCTGATTATGCACGCCTTGAATCCACAAAGGAATACTGGGAGGGACTTTCCGCCGATATGGGATTTCCCATATCGGGATAGGTCATAACTGTTAAAGGCGGCAATAACAAGCAAATACAAGGTGTCTGGGTACACCCAGAAATCGCGATGGATCTTGCTCAATGGGTCAGTGTGGAGTTTCGTATTTGGGCAAACCGAACTTTAAAACAAGTTATTCAAAGCCAATCCGAACCCGCCACTCAATCCCAAGAGCCAACAGAACCACAAAATACTGTAGCCCAGCAGCCTCTTGTAGAAGAACCCCCAAAATTACCCCCAGCCGTCCCCACGCCCCAAGAAATAGCGCAAGTCGTTGACTTGATGTTAGTTGGTACTGACTTGCATCCCAACCTAATCGCGGGAGTCAAAGGGAGTGCGATCGCACACCAACATCCCCAACATGCCATCACCGTCGAGGCA
>CAZZYE010000148.1:9283-11461 GCA_964658145.1 uncultured Stigonema sp. | reverse complement strand
AATATTCTCTCTTAGCCCCCCTTTTTAAGGGGGGTTGGGGGGATCTGATTTATGGGAACTTCACATAGAACTGGTATAAGATTAAATACTCTCTTGGAATGATTATAAACTAGCTAATCTCAAGGTAGAAAAATCAGGGATCAATAAATCTATAAACAAAGACTACTGAAAAAAACAACTTATATATCTAAAGTTGGATGGTTAGGCAGCTTCAAGATTAGGATAATAGAACGAAATATAAACAAGTGTGTGCCGCTGATTTTATGTTAATTTATGCAACATAATGTAGCTAATTGTTGAATATTGTAAACTTAAAAGGTTTACAAGTTTAATTTGCGCTTTTTAAAAAAGTAAGGGATTTTCAAATGCAGATAGTACAAAAAATTCGCTGCCCAAACTGTGGCAGCGAAGGAGAAAGACATCATATTTCTCATAGTCAATTGACTCGAACGCAGTGTCCAATCTGTGATTACTTAATGGTAAGTTGTACAAGAACCGGGAAAGTAATAGAGGCTTATGCTCCAGGTATTCTTGCACACCTCTAATTGAGTTAGAATCAATTGTTGATTGTTATCCGTAGAACAATTAACAATCAACAATCAACAATCAACTCCTAACTATTTCTTACTTGCTCTTAGTTGTCCACAAGCAGCATCGGCTTCTAAGCCACGGGAGTAGCGAACGCTAACAGCAATGTGTTGTTGTTTAAGGACTTTGACAAAGGAGGCAATGCGATCGCGGTTGGGACGTTTGTAGTCGGCTTCTTGGATGGGATTGTAAGGAATCAAATTGACATGACTCTGGAATCCCCGCAGGTGTTGCGCCAATTCTAATGCATGTTGTGGCAAATCGTTCACGCCAGCCAGGAGAATGTATTCAAATGTTACACGGCGTCCTGTGATTTCCACATATTCTCGACATTCAGTCAGCAAATCTTCTATAGGATAGGAGTGAGCGCTGGGAATGAGTTGTTCCCGCAGTGCTTGGTTTGGTGCGTGGAGACTAACGGCGAGAGTGACTTGCAGATTGTGTTGGGCAAACTGGCGGATGCGATCGCGAATACCAACAGTAGAGACAGTAAGCGATCGCTGTCCGATTCCCACGTCTTGATTTAGGGATTTGATAGATCCTAGGACATTATCTATATTTAACAACGGTTCACCCATGCCCATAAATACGACATGGCTAACCCGTTGCTGAAAATCTTCCTGAACTGTCAACACCTGATCGATAATTTCATGACGTGCTAAATTGCGCTTGTAGCCTCCTTTACCAGTGGCGCAGAAATCACACGCCATCGGACAACCTACTTGAGTAGAGACGCAAACCGTCAAACGGGATTTTGGATTTTCTCCTCCTCCTCCGAAGGTGGGGATACCTACCGTTTCAACAATTTGACCATCTGTAAGTTGTAAAAGATATTTAACAGTGTCATCGGGGGCGACAGAGCGGTAGTGTAAAGTTGAGCGCCCAATAGGAATTTCTGCTACTTCAGTACGCCATTGTTTGGAAAATACAGAGATATCGGCGAGCGATCGCACTCCCTTTTGATAGATCCACTCATGCAGTTGCTTTCCTCTATAAGCTGGTTGTCCTTGCTGCTGTACCCAAGCGGTTAAGTCAGCTAGCGTTGCACCTAGTAGGGGAGGAGTTTGCACCTCGTCGGATGCTTGATCTAATTTTTGTTGGGTAAGGGAGTCAACCTGAGACAAAAGAGGTGTGGCGGACATAAGGAATACGAGTTGATGCTGCGATCTCTATGCTACAACTTCTCACTTAAAACTGGGGTGGACTGTGCTGCTTTGCTGAATCGGAATTTCAATCCAAAACTCTGCCCCTTGTCCTGGTTCAGAGATACACTTTAAATTGCCACCGTGCTTTTCTACCACAATTTGATAGCTGATTGATAATCCTAAACCCGTGCCTTTGCCCACAGGTTTAGTTGTGAAAAAAGGGTCAAATAGTTGTTGTTTAAAGCCTTCAGTTATACCAGACCCATTATCTTTAATACAGATTCTTACCCAATCTCTGTTGAAAACTTGAGTGCGAATTGTAATTGTGGGAGTAGGTACGGGCGGGGTAACACTAACCGTACAGGAGTAGGGAATAGGGGAATTTCCACTCCCGTACAGACGTTCCGCCGGAACGTCTCTTCCCCACTCCCTATTCCCCACTCCC
>CAZZYE010000148.1:0-9273 GCA_964658145.1 uncultured Stigonema sp. | reverse complement strand
TGATTGGTAATTGGAATTTTCTTCCCTATGACCTATGACCCATGACCCATTACCATCTTGCAGGGCATCGATCGCATTGCTGAGGATATTCATAAACACCTGATTCAACTGCCCTGCATAACATCCAACTTCTGGTAAATCACCATATTCTTTGATAATTTGAATTTCCGAACCGTTGGGCTGTTCTTTGAGACGATGCTGCAAAATCAACAGTGTGCTGTCAATGCCTTCATGAATATTAACGAGTTTCATTTCCGCTTCATCGAGTCGTGAGAAATTCCGCAAAGTTAGCACAATCTCGCAGATGCGTTCAGCCCCCACTTTCATGGAGGACAAGGTTTTGGGTAAATCCTGAATCAGAAAGTCTAGGTCGATATCTTCAATCAAGTCTTGAATTTCTTGGTGAGTCAGGGGATGGTATTGCTGGTAAAGCTTGAGTAAAGCAAGTAAATCTTGAGTGTAGTTTTCAACGTGGGTAAGGTTACCATAAATGAAGGAGACAGGGTTATTAATTTCATGGGCGACACCAGCAACGAGTTGACCCAGTGAGGACATTTTCTCAGTCTGAATCAATTGAGCTTGGGTTTGTTGTAAATTCTGTAGAGCCAGTTCTAGTTTAAGGCTCTGTGCCGCATGTGTGGCAGCGAGTTGTTCCTGTGTTTGCAAGGCTTGCTGGAGTTTTGCCTCTGCCTGCTTGCGCTCGGTGATCTCCCGTAATATCACAATATATTGTTGGAGAAACTGTTTAGATCGCTGTGAAATTGTCGCTTCAATGATACGATTTTGATGATTTAAGAGTGTTTGTTCACTGTGATGAAGCCAGTCACGGGGGTTTCCTGTCAACCCTGGCAGAAATTTATTCAGGCTTTGCCCCAATATACGGTAGTTTGTTATACAGAATAGTGACTCGGCTGCTGGATTTGCCTGATTAATCACACCATTTTCATCCACTACCAAGATCGTATCTGGAACCGTGTCAAGAGCAGTGATAAACAGATTTTCAGCGTATAGTCTCGCTTCATCAATAGCAGCAACCTGTGGCAAACTTGTCCAGCAGGCGATCGCAACGCTGACAAAAGCGATGACGATCAGCAAAACGACCAACAGATCGGTGCTAGCATCATTAAAGCTACCATCTAAACGTTCCTTAACTACCCAGGTTACAATGACAGCGCCACAGACCAACAATAGTAGGACTATCACCTGATTTGCCAGAAAATCTTTTTTGGGGTTGTAGACAACTGCGCGATCGCGTTGTATCCACCAACTAGGACGAAACGGCGCAAAGGGAATACGGCGGATAGCGGCATCTACGACCATAATAGCGATCGGCAAGAGTAGCCCTACAACCAAGTCTTGCCAGCCCCAAGCTAAGCCGCCCACAACTAGGACAACAGCCTCCATCAAGAAAAAGCCCAGTGACCACCAAGGTGCCAGCACCTCTGGCTGATCGCGGCGCAGCCACAGTCCCAGATGGATTGCCATCATTGCCACCGTATAGCTAGTACCAGTCACCATCACTATGTGGGACACATCTCCCCAAACCAAACAGATGAGACTGAGTAAAAAGGTAAACGCCAGACTAGGTACAAGTACACCTCGCCGAGACAAAACAGCAAATACAGGCGACAAGTAGCCGTCAACAGCAAGTTGGTACAAAACTCTAGGAGTGTTAGAAACTGCCGTTGCTGAACTCAGCAATACCCCACTCACGATCAAAAACGTTACCAACACTAAAGCCGACTGACCCCAAAATGGCTTCGCTGCTGCTGAAAGGTTTAAGAACGCATTGTCGCCAAGTCCTGAGCCTGTAGCTAAACGCATCAGTATCCAAGAACCACCCAAATACACTATGGGAATCAGACTAGCCGCCAGCTTGAGAAAGCGCAAAGTTTCCCTGGGACGTTTGCTCTCAGCAACAAATGAGGAAGCTGTTTCGCAGTCATAGACAGCATAGATGGCAATTAAAAACCACTTTGCCCATTCCACAAAATGTAGAGACGTTGCATCCAACGGTAGAGACGTTGCTTGCAACGTCTCTACAGGGGGGAAAAAACCAGGACTTGCTGGGGAGAGTGCTAACCAGCCAAGACCTTGAACGCAATAGACAACCAAAAAGCCGACCGCAGGCAGAACGAAAAATAAGTGCAGAATGCTTAAAGCGCGGATACCGCTAAACGCCAAAATAAAGGGGATTGCTGTAAATCCAATCCACAGTAACTTTTCTGTCAGCTGCCTTTGCCGTTTATCTTGCCCGCATTGGCGGAACTTACTGTTTTGATATTGGATTTAGAGATGTCGAACTGCAACGCGAACTGGTAGGACTGGAAAGCTTTTTTGCCTCGCATGTGCCTTGTCGCCTAGATGTAGGGGATGAGCAAAGTTTTGAGGAGGTTTTTGAAGCCTTTAGGCAGCAGGTGGAGTTAACCAAACTTCACTTTACTTATGCACTCGATACCGTAGCTAGGTATCCGGCTGTTCGTTCAGTGCCGAATTTGCTGAGTGAGAATATGTTTCCGGTCGTCATAGAACGGGTAGAAAGACTAGACGGTCACAATGCTTCCCCTGGAAATCAGTTAACCCTGGTAATTCCGTCAGATGGAACAGAATGCTGTTGGGTCTACGACACCGAGGTATTGGATGGTGACAGTATTGCTTTGATGTTGCGCTCCTTTACTACTTTCTTGCAAGGCATTGTCACCGACTCTGCCCAACCCATTGCTAACCTGACCCTGTTATCTGAGCAGGAGCGTCACCTCATCCTAGTGGAGTGGAATGACCAAAAGGTTGATTTACCCAAGGATGTGTGTATCCATACGCTATTTGAGGCTCAGGTGGAGAGGACACCGGATGCTGTAGCGGTAGTGTTTGATTTGCAACAACTTACCTACCGGGAGTTGAACCTGCGGGCAAATCAACTGGCGCACCACCTGCAAGCTTTGGGGATAGGACCAGATGTACTGGTTGGCATCTGTATGGAGCGCTCCTTAGAGATGGTGGTGGGACTGCTGGGAATTCTCAAGGCTGGAGGAGCTTATTTACCATTAGATCCGCTACATCCAAAAAAGCGTTTAGCCTTCATCTTGAACGAAACCCAGGCGTCAATTATACTAACTCAAGATAAATTTGTCAAGAACTTACCAAATGGGGCGCAAGTAATTTGTCTGGACTCAGAGTGGGAAGCGATCGCCCAGAACAGTCAAGAAAATCCAGTAAATGAGGCAACAGTTGATAACCTGATTTACGTCATATACACCTCTGGTTCTACAGGACAGCCCAAGGGAGTGATGATTCCTCACCGTGGCATCTGCAATCAACTGAACTGGCAGCAAATCACTTATGGATTAACAGAACTTGACAAAGTTTTACAAACTGTTTCTTTTACCTTCGACCTCTCTGTTTTGCAGATATTCTGGCCGTTATCGTTTGGAGCACAGTTAATCCTGGCTCGCCCAGGCGGACATCAAGATAGTGCTTACCTCGTCAAGGCGATCGCCTCACTACAGATCACTGTCATTAACTTAGTACCCTCCTTACTGCGCGTTTTATTGTCAGAGAAAGGTATCGAGAATTGTCAATGCCTCAGGTACATCACTTGCGGCGGTGAAGCACTACCAGTCGAACTGATAAAGCGCTTCAAAGCCAGTGGATTGGAAAATGTTCTGTTTAATTGCTATGGTCCGACAGAAACTTCCATCGAAGTTACCCGCTTTGTTTGCACGCCAGAAACTAATCACTCAATTGCGTCCATTGGTCGCCCCGTAGCCAACGCACAGATTTACATCCTCAACTCAAATTTGCAGCCAGTTGCTGTTGGTGAGTCAGGCGAACTGCACATTGGCGGTGTTGGTTTAGCGCGAGGCTATCTCAACCGTCCAGATTTGACCGCAAAGAAGTTTATTCCCAACCCTTTTAGTAACGAACCTGGGGCACGCCTGTACAAAACTGGTGACTTGGCACGTTACTTGCCGGACAGTAATATTGAGTTTGTTGGTCGGATTGACGACCAAGTGAAGATTCGTGGCTTCCGCATAGAGTTGGGAGAAATTGAAGCTGTACTAAGTCAACATCCGGCAGTGCAACAGACTCTAGTCATGCCAAGAGAGGACGTTTTGGGCGACAGGCGGCTTGTGGCATATATTATTGCCAATCAGGAGCAAGTTCCCCCCAACAGTGAACTGCGTGACTTTTTGCTCAACCAGCTGCCCGACTACATGGTGCCTGCTGCCTTTGTATTCTTGGATGCCCTACCATTGTACCCCAGTGGCAAGGTAGATCGTAGCGCTTTACCCGCACCAGATATATCTAGTCTCAGTAGTTCAAACTTTGTCGCACCCCGCAATTCCACCGAAGAGGTCTTAGCCGCTATCTGGGCGCAAGTTTTGGAAACCAAACAAATAGGTATCCACGACAACTTCTTTGAGTTGGGGGGGAATTCCTTGCTAGCCGTGAAGTTATTCGCGCAAATCGAGCAGAAATTCGGCTTTAAACTCCCCCTAGCTACCCTTTTCACTTCAAGTACAGTAGAAGCTCTTGCCTTGATGCTTGATGAAGAAGAAAAAGCAGTTGATAATCAGGGCTTGAGTACACCGCTGCAGTCGGACAAATCCGTTGCTCCTTGGTCATCCCTGGTAGCAATTCAACCCAACGGTTCGCAGCCGCCTCTGTTCTGCATCCACTCCCTTGGTGGAGAGATTCTGTGTTACCGCGATTTAGCACTGCATTTGGGATCGGATCAACCAGTTTATGGACTACAACCACAAGGGCTAGATGGAAAACAGCCCCTCTTAAACCGGATTGAAGACATGGCAGCGCAATACATTCGAGAAATCCAGACCATTCAACCCAATGGTCCTTATTATCTCGGCGGGTACTCATTAGGTGGTATAATTGCTTACGAAATGGCTCAGCAATTTCAACAACAAGGTCAGGAAGTCGGTATTCTAGCAATGGTTGATACTGGTCTAAGCGGTTCTAGGAAGCGATCGCCATTCCTCAAGGGAATTTTCCTACACATAAATAATTTTTTCCAACTTGGACCAGCTTACCTAAGTAGAAAGCTTATGGGCTGGAGCGAACACGGCAAGTACCAGCTTCGAGAGAAATATATGCATCTGTTGGGAATAGACGAGCCATTACCTTCAGGTGACAAATACATAAAGATAATGGACGCTAATTTGCAGGCTTTGAAAGAATATACCTTGTCAATCCCAGTTTACTCTGGTCGAATCACGCTCTTGCGAACTGACGATAACAGTAGAGACTCAAAAGAGATGGCTGTTGGCGTGCAATCTGACCCACTATTGGGTTGGGGCAATGTAGTCACAGGCGGAATCGACCTCCATTACATTCCTGGCTCTCACCTTACCTTGTTCAACGAACACCATGTACGGCTGTTGGCAGAAAAATTGAAGGATTGCCTGGAAAAGGGATACACAACAAACGTAGCTAAACAGAGTCAAACAACGTCAATTGCTTATGGTTCGCTCTCTGATTGACCTTACTCGTACTTTACAAGCTCTAATATATAGATATTACCTGCACCGAATTGGAGGCGCCATGACCGAAACAAAACCAACTCGCACCGCGCGCAGAGGAAGAATATTCCCACAAATACAGTGGACTGATGAACAACTTGCCGAATGGGACGCTGAACACAAGGAATTCAGAGAGCGTTGTCAACCAATATTTGATCAAGTTAAATCGGAATTGATTGAGACTCATTACAATTGGTTCGTTGCGGTTGAACCTGACAGCGGTGATTATTTCGTTGATAAAGACTCATCAGTAGCTTCACGTCAATGCCGCGAAAAGCATCCAGGTAAGATACCTCATGTCTTCCGAATTAACTCTACTGGTGTGTGCGGTACAATATGACGATTTCTGGATTTTTTGGTGATGAGGATGCTCTGTTTTTTGAGATAGCACTTGTTGATGATGAAGGATTAGAGTTACAAGTTGATGCAATGTTTGATACGGGCTTCTCGTACTGGCTAGCGCTTAATAACCAAGATGCAATTGCCCTTAATTGGGTGCGTTTAGAACGACAGACACTCTTAACCGCACGTGGAAATTTTGACTTTGATATTTATGCAGGTAAGGTCATACTTGATGGTCAAGAATATGATATTCCTGTCCATGTCGGTAAAGGCTTAACAGAAGTTCTAATTGGGCGCCAGTGGTTACAAAGTAAAGAATTAATAGTAAACATGTCAAAGCGTATATTAACTCTAGGATAATTTCAAGGCGCCTACCCTAATATACAAGGACGCTTCAATAGCAACTTACATCAACCCGAAATGCAGGTAAGGGACTTCCAAAGAATAAATTAATCAACAAAAACCAAGAATCCATGCTATAGCAATAATGATAATCATTTTTAGGGGGGAGGAAACGGTTGCCGTCGGCAACCGTTTCCTCCCCCCTAAATATCCATAAAAAAAACTTTGCACTTTGTCGGAAATTTCAGGTGCATGATAATAATTAGTATTGACTATATATCTTCTCCCTGACCCAAGCACGAAATGATTTCACCAAGGCAATCTCCCCTACGATTTTACTCTGCTCAATAAATCTGCTTATTTCATTTACCGGTACGAGGGGAAAGGCAATGCTAAACTCGCACTCAATGTATTGCCCTTCTAGCAGTTGATAAAATTTTAAATCTCGCCCGTTATATCTCCACAGTTCAGCTATACCCAATGCTGAGTAAATCCCAAGTTTGTTAACTGAACTGCTAGTAATATCAATCTCAATCGCCAAGTCAGGCGGCGGATCTTTTTCTAAATCGAGTTTTTGCTGACCTTTGATTTTCGGTTCAGTTTGAATATAGTAGCAATTATCAGGCTCTATTCCTCGCTTTGCTAATCGCCGCTTCAATGTTGTAGAACCCGCACTTTTAATTTCAATTTCTAGTTCTTCAGCTAAGGCAAAGATAAAACGGTCAAATTGAATTTTGGGGTTTTCATGTTCAAAGAGCGGGGTCATAATTTCTAAAGTGCCACAGTCATAAGCAAATCGAGAGCCTCTGTCCTCACCTGTATCTTGCAGTAAGGCTTCAAAAGTCTCCCAGCTAATATTCCGTAGCACTGTTCTTTGTTCAGCGGGGCTTGAGGTAGCAATCATACTTGAGGTTGGCAATAGAAGAAATACTTAGTGGAGAACCAATATGATAGTAACTGTGCGTGACCCTGATATTCTTTCTAACTTAGACCCTCAACAAATAACAAATTACCTGGAAGCACAGGGGTGGTATCAGGAGAGTGAAATTGATAATAAAGAATCGGTTTGGGTTAAAACTACTAATTTAGGCGAGGAATTTGATATTACCTCACCGCTTAATCCCAGAATACGGGCTTTTGCTTTGCGGATGTTTGAAATTCTGGAAACTTTAGAAAAAGCAGAAGGGCGTTCTCAGCTAGATATACTAAGTGATTTGGTTACAAGTGTCCCGAAAACCGAAGTCCAAGGAATGGTAGTTCGACTTTCTGAAGGCACTAATACGGATCGTGTAACGATGATCGGCTTTGTTTTGGGAAAACCCCGTCAAATTTATGTCCCACTAAGTAAACCTGAGTACGATTTGGCTCGGACGGCTTACCAAGAACGGTTGCCAGTGGTTTGCACTGGGGATTTAATAAAAGAGAATGGCGCGTTTGTGCTGAGAAACTCCCGTAGCTTTGCTTTATATGATACTATAACCAAGCGATATGCTGTATAAAACTTACAGCAGACCGCATCTTCCCCAAACGGCTGTTATAGCCGTTTTCAACTGAGTGAAGTACAGGCAATTGTAGGGGCACAACAATGTTGTGCCCCTACCCGTGTACAAAAATGCAAATGAAAATCGCTATAAATGTGGAACCATACAAACAAAGTCCCCCTATGCGAAGTCATTATATCCTGCGCAGGCGAACTTTCTCTATATAACCCCTATGCAAAGACGTTACATGTAACGTCTCTACAGCCTGTGGGCGTATATTTCTTCATTTAAAGAAACTGCCAAAAAAGTCAAGAGTTTCCTTCAACGCCTTGATGAAAACATCAATTTCTTCACGGGTATTGTAGAAAGATAAACTTGCCCGTGCAGTCGCCGGAATGACTAAATAGCGGTGTAATGGTTGGGTGCAGTGATGTCCAGAACGGATAGCAACACCTTCTTGATCTAATAATGTAGATAAGTCATTGGCGTGGATATTGCCAGCAGTAAAGGCAGCCAAAGCTGCTCTACCCAAACCTGCTACCATAGGTTTAGGACCATAAATGCGAATTTCGGGAATTTGTCCTAGCTGCTCGAATAGATAGCTAGTCAACTCTGATTCGTAAGCATAGATTTTATCTAAGCCAATACCAGTAAGGTAGTCTACTGCTGCACCAAGACCGATCGCTTCTCCAATTGTCGGTGTGCCTGCTTCAAATTTATGTGGTAAATCTGCGTAGGTAGAATGGTCTAAAAACACCTCCGCAATCATCTCACCACCACCCAAGAAGGGAGGCATTGACCGTAGCAATTCTAACTTGCCGTACAAAAAACCTATGCCAGTTGGAGCACACATTTTATGCCCAGACGCCACCAACCAGTCACAGTCAATTTGCTGTACATCGATGGGCATATGTGGCACACTTTGGCAAGCATCAATTAATACTTTTGCACCGTATTTGTGAGCGATCGCACAAATCTCCTTCACTGGGTTAATACAACCCAAAGTGTTAGAAACATGAACTACAGACACCAGCTTCGTCTTGTCAGAAATCAGCTTGTTGAATTGTTCTAAATCAAACGTTTCTTCTGGAGTCAGTTCGACAAACTTCAGCACCGCACCCGTTTTTTGTGCCACAAAATGCCAAGGTACCAAATTACTGTGGTGTTCCATCACCGACAAAATAATTTCATCTCCCGGCTGCAAGTTAGTCATTCCCCAACTGTAAGCAACCAAGTTGATCGCCTCAGTTGCATTGCGGGTAAAGACAATTTCCTGGCGCGATGCAGCATTGATGAAATTAGCAACCTTGTCTCGCGCTGCTTCATAAGCATCGGTAGCTTTGGCGCTGAGGGTATGCACACCGCGATGCACATTAGAATTGTACTGCTCGTAGTAATCTCGGAGGGTATTGAGTACGAGCAAAGGTTTTTGGGATGTGGCAGCGTTGTCAAAGTAAACTAAAGGTTTGCCGTTAACTTCCTGGTGTAATATTGGGAAATCAGATCGGACTTGATCTGCAAGGGTTTTTTGTTGGGTAAAGGTCATAAGAATGTTAGTTGTTAGTTGTTAG
>CAZZYE010000147.1:0-11461 GCA_964658145.1 uncultured Stigonema sp. | reverse complement strand
GTTCAAGTCTTTGCCCCAAAAGCCTCGTGGACGTTGTGTAAGAGATAAGAGCAATTTCAAAGGGGCGATCGCCGTGACGGGGAGTAGTTCTATCTAATTCCCAATAGAATTCTTGATGCTGGTATGCAGCTCGACGCCCTTGGCGTTTTTTTGTTTGTTCATACCCAGCTCGCCGCTTGATTTCCTTGACAAATGCCTTGTAACTTGGGGCAATGATGCTGTTTTGTTCACAGGAAAGAACTAGAGAACCGTATACTTCCCACATTTTCTTTTGCTTAATAGTCTCATAGTCCTCTAAGATGAACTTCTCCATTAGGGCTAAAGTATCTGACGGTAACTTTCGAGTGCGATTACCTTTGGCATGGCTGTGAGATAGAAGACCAATGTAGCCACATTCATACTTCTGTTGTGCAGCAATATATTTGGCTTTCCAATCTCGAATCGTGCGTTCTGATACGGTTTCTTGTTCAGGTGGTTGACCCTCTAAATACGGCTTGATAACTTTATAGCGACGGAGAGCTTCTTCTTGGTCTTCAGGGCTTGCTTTATAAAAACGCTTCCAAGATTCCTGGCTAATGGTTGGTGTTTGCTGTATTTCCAGGTTTGTTATCTTACCTTGACGAATTAGATTCTCGAACACAGCTTTCTTTAGCTCAATCAGCTGCTCATCTTCTCCACGAAGTACAATTTCCCGCTCTCCAACGTGAAGAATACTCAAGCCTTTGCCATCCCAGCAAATGGAAGTTCCAGTAACAAGTTTAATAATAGAAGAACCGACGCTAGAATCTGGTAAAGGTGTTTGCACCATCAATATATAGGCATTAGCTGTTTGCTGGTCGCGAAATATTCGTACCCGTGCTGGTTCAGCTAAGGGTGTAGCACAGAGATCTACATACACTTTTTCTGTAGCAATTAAAGTATAAACATCATCAGCGCTAGCTTCCTTGATATGACTGAGTAAATCCGCTAATGAAATTCCTGCATTATCTGACACAAGGGAAAGAACTTCTGCCGCAGATTGTTCTTTCACTGCTAAGGATGCAGATCGACGAAAGTAGTCTTCTAAAAATATAATGTTGCGCTGAAGAGACCAATTGATTTCGCCATCAGAATACAGCCGATAGTAGAACCCAAACTGTTTAGCAAAGTCTTCTCCAGGTGGACTGTACCACTGACCATCTTCACCACGAAAATAGCGATTAGGGCTTTTATCAGCTAGTTTTTGTAAATTATCCTTGGTTTTGCACTCTTCCCATCCCGCAGAATTTCTTCTAATTACAAAGAAGTCAGGGGTGTGAAAATGGCTCAGTTTTCGCCCATTTTTTCCTTGATAACCAATCTTAATTGGAGGTGGTTGGTCGTAAAACTCTAAAACATCTTCATCATGTTCTAAATCGTAGATTCTAGGAAGTTCTACGCGATGAGATTCAAATTGAATAGTCATTCCCATTTTTCGGCTTGGGTAGCGACCAGAAACATTTCTGCTTCCACCACCTACGCGACGGGAGGGATCTGATAAACGAATTCGTTCAACGACACTTTTCTCCTGCTCTGAAAGGTTGAGGCGGCGACACCAGTCATCAAACTCATTTTCAGTGAGCATAAATAAATTTTTATTTTATTCCTATCTGTTATTTTACAGTACAATCTAAAAAATGCAATAAATAATTTGACTATTATGGAGTTATGGCTTAAAAAACATCAAAGCCTTAAAAAGTAGGTCAAATGAATCTAACCTCCGGTGACTAAGCCGCAATCACTGTTTGAGATCTGGAATCTCTACAAAAAAGAGATTTCAGCCAATCAGCCTCAAAAAGAAGCTCATGCTACCTTGTCCCGGACGAAAACAGCTTTGCTCCGCTACACTCTTCCAGGATGGGGTTTTGCTGTGCCGAAAGGGAAAAAGCTAACTGATCGGGAGACCGAAACAGCACTGAACAATATGAAAGGTATTAGTTTGGAGCAATTTCAAGAGGCAGACCAAACCCAGCAGCTGGTATTTGACTTACAGCAAGTCCCAAGTAATAGCCACCGGACTTACCGTGCAGCTTTAAAAAAATTATTGGAGTGGTGCGAACAACAGCCGTGGTGGTCAAAATCTATTAACATTTCTGAAAAAAGATTTTCTTCAGCAAACACACAAAAGAAATCAGCAGTTGATGTTCGGGTAACAAAGCGAAAGTATAAAAACAGTCATGGGGAACTGATTCAGCCGTTTAAATATGGTCTGGGGGCTGTGGAAGGTGAGACCATACCAGAAAAGTTGCAACAAGAACTAAAACATTTTCAAAGGTTTCGGACAGAGCCAAATAGCTCAAATCCAGAAAAAATTGTTCGACAGTCAACTGTTGAGCAAGACTTGAAGCATATTCGGCTCTTTCTGGGCTGGTTACATCGTTATCGGGGTGTGCCACTAGAAGAAATGAGCCTACAACAGATGGTAAAAGTTCCTTCAGAGTGGAGTCCTGATGATCAAGCTGCGATCGCACAAGCCAAAGAAACAGCAGCAGAGACTGTAAACTTAGCTTGTGAGTATATTGCATGGCTAAAAGCTGATCCGCAAGCGGAAAGACCAGAAGATAAAGGCAGAGGTATTCAAAGCCCTTACACTGAAATTTCTGTTCTCAAGACTTTTTTAGTAGTTGCTAAATTTTTGTATCACTCTTGTTGGCAGTTTTGTAAAGTCACATCCTCTAAAGAAGTTCCAGCCATTAAGTTGCTACAGAATAAGCTTTCTACAACTCAGGAAAAAATTTGGAAACCCACTCCTATCAGCGATGAATCAAAGAAATGGTTGAATTGGACTGACTTTTTATCCTTAGTTGAGAAATTGAAACACGAGTGTACTCCTAGAATTTTACAGGAAGGTCAGTCACACAAGAATGAAATTATTCCAGGTAGCTCACGTTCTCTAACTGCGATCGCTCGTAGTTATCAGCGTTTTATCTTTGCAGCTTTACTTGCCTATTTACCTCCTCAACGTCAGCAAGTATATAGAAATTTAAAAATTGGGCATTTTAAGGAATTTAACAACCAAAATAATTCAGAAGATACACTAGAAATTAGCGGTTATTTATATAAAAATTCTGACCAATGGTATATCCATCTACTGCCTGATATTTATAAGACAGGGAAGAAATATAATGATTTAGCATTCAAGATTCCAAATATTCATTATTCAAATGAAAAAAACTTTTACCAGTATCTAGATGAATGGATCGTTGAGTATATTTATCAAAACCAGGATGGAGACTTAGAGAAAATCAATGGATTGAGACGGCTTTTCAAGCCGCAGCATAATTATTTATTTCTTAAAAAGAATGGCAAAAAATATACACATCCAACCGAGTTTAGCAATTTATTACGCATTCCAGCCTATAGAATTTCAGGCAAAGCTTTGACTCCACACTTGCTCAACCAATCTTTGATCACTTATATGGTTGAGCATCAAGTTAAAGTATTAATGGTTAGTGGTTTAGGGTATTTAACCAGATATTCCAATGAAGATTTGCGTAATTATGATATGTGGGTAGATATTAGTGAAATATATACGTGGATTAACATAGCACAGGAAGTTGCACAAAATTTTGTACATCAAGGAGATGAGTAAGCTATTAGACATCTCCAGAAATGACGTAGGGGCGCAAGGCATTGCGCCCCTACCAAGGATTTCAAGGAACGCATAATTAATTTTCGGAGATGTCTATTAATCTTCTAAGTTTGAGAAAAGCCATCAAACTCCCTGATCCTCAAAAAATTCTGCCCCAAGCCCTTCAACAGTACCCACAACAAGTGCCCGATCGAGGAATTCATTGCGCCGTTCGCAGGAAGTTTCAGCAATCAGCAGGCACCCGTGACAGGCAGCACCATGCAGAAATCTATCTTCTTGTTCAGCATCGGGCTGATGCTGGGCGCATACTGGATCGTTGGAACAAAGTCTCCCTAACTCCAAGGCAACATCCAAATGATATTCAATCCGATTTCCTACTTGCACTAGCCCCCCTAATGTTCCCTCAGAGCAAGATGATCCAGTGTATAAAAGGATACTATACCCTGATTCACCCGCGTAAATGCGCTCGCGAATTGAACTGGCAGCGTAACCACACTCTAAGGACACAGCAGCAATCAACAAATGTGATAGCGAGTGCAGCATAATATAAGGTAGTCCAGGAAACTTAGCTTTCTCTTTCGATCCATACTCCTAAGTATTGCCAGTACACTGATTTCTCACTTGCCGATAATTATTGCCAACCGCCACACTTTACTATTTTGGCGAACTGACACGCAGTTTTCCTAAACCGTACTTTCGCTAATTACTTTATATTTAAAAAATAATATATTTGTTTGTGTCCGTTTTAAGGATGGGCTCCTAAAAATGAATGCGAATCTTACAGGGTGGACGCTGAGATAGGATCTCAAATAGGATTGCTATATTTGGAGAATGGTACAGAGTTTACAGCGTCCCACAGCATGGTTTCTGTTAATTAATTTTTACACTTAACTCGTTTGTAGCCCCGACCATTCGTACCAAGGCATCGCAAACCCAAGTTTATCTATAACCTTAAGTACTCCATCGCCACCACTATCAAACAATTTCTGGATTAGTCCTTTCTCTTTGGCTTCAATAAGCCTTTGTAATTGCTCCTCCGTTGGCTCTTGTACAGGCTGTTTGTTGGTGTAGGCACTAGCATTTTGCAGTTTCTCTGGGGACGCTGCTGCTGCCTTAGGCTTCTTATCTGACTTCATGGCGTTAATCAGCATCCCAAAAAGTCTTTCCTTTTCCAGCTTATTTTGTCTCTCTAGCCATTCCGCAGTCTCAACACACCATGTAAGCGCATTATTAAAGTGAGTCGCTCCTTTCCAGTTACGTTTAATACTGTCTTTCATCCCTGTCCCTATTGGAATGCGAAGCTGTAATTTAATCTGGGTCATTACATCACCTAACTCATCTATATCTATATCCTCAAGTTCAACTGATGCATCGAATATTTTACTGATAGGTGATGTAGGTGTTGTAACCACTGCAACAGGAATAGCTACAGATGATGCCTGAGTAAACCCTGCTGGTTTTGCGTCATCTGTGTTTGGGATTCTATTCACCTGGTTGTAGAGCAAGTCCACAGCCTCTTTAAGAATGAACTGGCGTGGTCTGGAAGTCGCCTCATGCATTGATTCAATTTTGCTGCCAGTTTCTTGGTCAAGTTCTGGTGCTATGTAAACCCTCGGCAGCCCCTGACCAACATATTTCCAAGGGGAACTTTTTGGGGTATCCTCCACGGGAACGCTAACTTCTGTTGAAAGTTCTTCTAACTCTTTTAAAACACCAACACCGTTTAAGTCCGTTTCGAGGTAGTCCGTTTTAAGGACTGGTTCGGTTTCTACTGTGTCAAATTGTATGACTGTAGAATCTTGGTTTTCTTCTTGTGACGATGGAAACTCTATAACTTTCTGAGTACGGATGTCCGTTTTACGGACTACCCTCTCCGGTTCTGGTTTCCACTCTGACTCTGGCTTAAAGAAATATTCAGTGCTAGTTCCTGGTCGTATATTCTTGTCCAGAATGTTCTGATTATACGCTTGCTCTAGTCCCTTGAGAATTGTTTTCCTGTCACAGCCGGTCCGAGCAGCAACATTGTCAGCTGATTCAAAGAACGGTTTGCCAGACTCTGAAATTGTCCTGTACAGAACCTGATTTAAAGCGAATGACTCTACTAGCGTTGGCTTGGCTTCAATGGTCTTGCAAAACCTGTAGAGTGCCTCGTCTTTGAGGTTTTGGGGGAGGCTTTGTATCCATTCTCTTGTCACACTTAGAGAGGAATCAGCTTCATCTGAGCTAGGGCGTTTGTGTAGGCGTGGGGAATTAACCCCTATGCTTGGTGCAAGAGGATCTGGTATTGTTTGGATAGTCATTGCTTCCTTGTCGGTTGTGTGACTTCCCTGACGCCTGCGCAAACATTTGTCGGGGATCTAAATTTCAAACAAAGCAGCATAAATTCAGGGTTCACAGAACCCTAAATTGAAGGAAGATAGCAGCGAATCGCAACTCAGTAGAGCCAGTACGGGACAGTGGCTACTGTCTTGAATCCCTCGCGCTTTGTAGTTCAGTTATGTCCGTAAAATACGGCACTGTATCGCTTTTGGGCGTGTCATACTACAATTAATTTGCGTTTAGCGTGGTCAAGCACGCTAAACAAAGCATATCATATTAAATCAGAAACCCGCCGAGGGAGGCGGGTTCTTTTTTATAAATTCGGTGAGGCGATCGCTCCATTGCCTGAGAGCTTCGTATTCTTCTCTCAGGCGACCATTTTTCCCATTTGTTGCTGAAGCTCCTGTATTTTTTCTTCAAGACTCCTCACTCTTGCCTCTACACCTAGCTGTGTTGGCTGATCAATGTAATCTAGTACAAATTCCAGGAGTACCTGCGAAGGGCTTTTCCCCTCCATCTTGGCTTTGTCCCTGAATGCGTCAAACTCACTTGACGTTACTCTAACCGCAAGCTGCTTTTCTCTTATTGGAGGCTTAGCTTCCCCAGTGTCCGTATTAGGTATTCGCTCTTCTTTCATCTTAAACATGTTAAACACGTCTAATGTCACTATAACCCAACTCTACCACGGGTTTCATAATTAGTTTAGCAATGATTGACACGTTTAGCAATGCTAGCTAATATAGATTTATGACACATCAAAAGGCGATCGCCCTCCTCCTACAGATTGCGATCGCCCTTTGTTCCAGTTACCCATAGAGATAACTATCATGAACCAAGTATACACCCTAGAACAGCTAGGGTCCTACAACCGCGCCCAACTCTGGGACATTTGCCGTACGAATGGCATCAAATGCTATCCCAAAACTACTGATTGTGTAGAAGCAATTTACAAGGCACTTGAATCAGTAGTTCATGTTGCTGTTGCCGAAGTCGCCGCTCCTGAACGCGTCCCATCCTGTGCCGATTGCCCCCTATTCAAACAATTCAACGACGGAACCGGTCGCGGACTATGCTGCGGAGTTGCCGACACCAGTCTATTGGTGCGAGAACATCACCGACAGTCACAAGACTGCCAAAACCTGATTGACGAACAGGCTGCGATGAGGTTGGTCGAACAGCCCCAAGAGCAACTTTCAATCCCCGGTTACTCTTGGTGCCTAAGTCAAGGCATCGACTTTGCGCAGCAAGTCGGAAGCGAAACCGGAAGCACTTACTGGTATGCGCAAGCAAACCACTACTATGGTAAGACTGATCGCCAGTATCAAACCTCGTGTTTTGAAAAACTGGAAAACGCTGTCAAAGCAGCTGTTGACTACCTGGGCAAGTGCGGCATCGATGTCACCGAGGTGAAACAGCTGCTAGTAGAATGCTGGCGTGGAGGAGTGCGAGTGGAAAGCGTTCAGCCTGTGGTAGCGCCACCAGTTCAAAGTCCAACCGTTCAATCCGGTTCGCTAACTTTCAAGCGTGTGTTGAGCGCTGACCCAGAGAAAACAGTGTACAAGGTTTTTCGTGGGGTGGACAGCCTTGGGCTAATAATCAGGGACTTTGAAGGGCTTTGGGCTAACAGTTGTGGTAGCGACTGCACCAACAACTATGCCACGCCTTACGAAGCGGCGGCGGCTTTTGTAGAACCTAGCTTAAAGGGCGAACTCACTACTGAAACCCCATCCGTCGAAATCGATTCCGACGTTGATCCCGACTTCGGCGTACTCTACCGCGTCTGGAATTCATGCACACTGCCTAGCACACTGCTTGGCACCTTCTACCAAGCCGCCGATGGTAAATGGATTGCCCAGCCCTGTGACAGCGATGATAAACCCCGTTGCGACACCCCAGATGAAGCACAACTGTTAATCGTGGCACTTGCCGGACTGCTCGTAGCTGACTCGAGTAACGAAGTCGTTGACCCTCTGGGTTCGCAGTCGCCTACGGAGGGAGACCCTCCTGCAGCGCTGTCTCACTTGTTAGACAAGCCTTTCGACGAATTGACCGTTACCGAGTGGCAAATAATCAAGCAGCAGGCACTACAGGCAGAGATGCTGGCGGCATAAACTTATCAGCCAGCCAGCCCCCGAAGGGGGCGTGGCTGGCACTCTGGGGCTGCTACACGAGGAAAACAACAATGAAAAAACTCGCCCTTGATTTAGTTGGTGTTCTCGAAGTTCTTGACGATCGCGTCGCTGGGTACAGACAAGAGGTGCTGAGCGAATTGATTAAACAAATCATGCCCGAACTGGAGTCACGGGGGTTCACAGTCGAGGACTTGCTCTACTCAATCATCGACTACATAGCCGCTGATCCGTTAACTCATTTTGTGAGCGAGCTTATTCCCCTGCTTAGGCAAGAGGGCTTCACCTTTGAAGATTTACTGAATGCACTAACTAACTGGACGGTGAAGCAACCAGGGCTAACCGAAGCAGTAAAGCACCTAGAAGAAGCTGCATCCATTGTTTATGACGTTTACAAACACACCAAGTGAAAAAACAAATTGTTGTTGCGAGTGTTCTAGTCCTCTTGGTCTGTCCCCAATGCATGACACCTGCCCAAGCTAATCCCATCGCTGCACCAGCATGTAAGGACATTCCCTCATGTGGCGTAGCTGGCATCATAATTGGCACTGAAATCATTGGTGGCGTGTTGTATTACATCGTCAAGAATGCAGCAGGCGCAATACACAAGGTGCGTGCGATCGCTACGACCCCGCCAGCACATAGGACAACTGAGCCAGGAAGACACAATGTAGGAGATAAAGTAACATTAACCGGAAAACTTGTATCGAGTAGGCAAAAGTGCGAAGAAAGGGCACATGAATATGGGAGAGATACAGATGGCGGAGAATGGGAAGTAGTTGATTATGAAGTGATAGGTGCCGGTAGTCCTGGAACAATTGACCCACTAGGTAATGTTAATGAAAGACCAGTACAGTATAGATGCATAATCAGAAAGGTGAGATAAGCATGTTCGAGAAAGTTTATAAACCATATCATGGTGGAGTATGGGGTATTGCACTTCAATATCTTAAAGATGGAATATTGCACATACCCTTAATGGATTTTGTACAGCCGTGGAATGAGAATATTAGTGATGAAAAAGATGAACAAGAAATAGATTGTAACTTTAGGTTTCTGCTAAACAAACCTTACCTAGACCATTTTACATATAGTGTTGAACCAAGAGAACGCGTAGAAGGATTTGTGTATGGTGGGGTCAGAGTTAAGCCCTCCTATGCTCTCACGACTGAAGCTGAGCAGGAGTTTGTTGAAATAGAAAAAACACTTCATAATTACAATCCAGATAACCCAGGATACATCAGAGAGATATGGAAGTACTACTTCACACAAACATGGAGAGGTATTAAAACCTACACTGAACATCCAGATGGCTTGGTCATGGTAAAGAAGTCTCCGCAAGTCTCTATCAATTGACTTGCCTGTAATCCATTCACACGCTTGGCTGGTTGACCTTAGAGTGTCTATAATTCGTGCGACCAACCCAAGGGGAAAATTTTCTTCTTGGGTTGGTCACATTCAACGCCCTTTTTCTCATATTTTGGACACTAGCGTAAACCTTGGTCGAATCATGAATATTTACGATCGCCTGAGTTGATGATCACGCCAAACGTGTCGCATCCCCAAACGGGCATTTTTTCTCTTATACGAAATATCACAGTTTCAGCACTCAAGCGCCTCTCGAATGCTATTGACATAGCAAGAATGTTGTGTTTTGTACGTAGTTCCGTCTAGGTGAAGTTTCAATCCACAAGAAAGTGCCTCAAACATTATCCTTAACAGGCTGAGTTTGTTCAATAACAGTAACTTTGATTCACGGCAAGCTTTTGGTTCCAATTTGCACTTCCGGCAAAGTTATGGTTCCAATGCCTCAAAAATAAGTGCGATCGCCTGACAAGAGAATGGGGTTTTCAGCGAACGTGGCGGCAAACTTATGATTCCAGTAGCGGCAAAGTTATGGGTAAAGTCACAATGTATTCAATCTAATTGAAGCGGCAGCTGCATTTAAAGTATGAAATTGCAACACTGAAGGTTTTTTCAGGAATAGTTATAAATTTTCCCGCTTACCTACTTACTTTGTTTATTAATCAATTCCCAAACTCGCTTGATTGCTTTTTTAGTAAAAATAGAAAAATCTTGATTCATTATCCAGTCATAATAACTAGAGTCTTGTGCAAAGACTTCTACTAAAGTTTTACCTTTATGCTTACCAAAGTTAAATATTTCTCTACCTTGTTCGTCATAAACTACTTTTCCAGTAGGGTCAAGTAAGTTAAAGGGTGTAAAACTAGCTAAAGTTTCTAGATGATTTTCTATTGGATATGATATTTTTCCATCTTTATCTTCGTATGCAACATTTTCATAACGTTGAAGTTGAGCTTTAAAAACTTCATACGTAGCAAGAGTATCATTTAATGCATCATGAGCGCCGACTAAATTTTTCCCACAGTAGAATTTGTAGGCAGCTTTTAAATTACGAGGTTCCATTTTATGGAAAATAGTTTGCACATCAATGAAATTTCTTCCCGCTAGTTTAAAATCTATGCCTGCACGTGAAAATTCCAATAAAAGTAGAGGAATATCAAATTTATTAGAGTTGTATCCAGCAAAGTCACTATCATTGAGAAAATTAGCTAATTTTTGAGCTATTTCAGCAAAAACTGGTTCGTTTTGCACATCTTTATCATAGATACCATGCACCTTAGATGCTTCAAGAGGAATAGGAATAGTAGGATTAATTTTCCTTCCTGTTGGGATTTCTTTACCATTTGGAAGTACTTTTAAGACTGCGATTTGAACAATTCGGTCATTGACTACGTCTATCCCTGTCGTCTCTAAATCAATAAATGCCAATGGACGTACTAAGTTTAGATTCATGTAGCTATCTTTAGGAAATAGGATTAATTTTTCTCAATTTTACCCACATTCCGCACCAAGATTGGAATAGTCTATAGCAGTCCTATTTGATTTATGAACAACAGGGACAACAGGGACAAGGGGGACAAGGAAGACGAGGGAGAGGTGTTCACGAATGATTTGGGATTGGTATAGACCTGATGCTATTCCCAGGAGAAGCCATAAACTAGCAAGGCTTCTCAAAATCTTGGTTTTTCTGAACATTTGCTAAACTCTTCCAAAATTAGGCGGTGGTTTTTGGTTGGAAGTTACGCAGGCGCAGGGCATTAGTCACGACAGAAACAGAACTAAAAGCCATCGCTGCCCCGGCGATAATGGGGTTGAGTAACCAGCCGCAGATGGGAAACAAAATTCCGGCGGCGATCGCAATTCCAATGACGTTATAAATAAAGGCAAAAAACAGATTATGTAAAATATTTCTGATGGTGGCGCGACTTAACTCAATTGCAGTCACAATGCCTTGTAGGTCGCCAGAAATCAGGGTAATATCACTTCTAAGAAGATTGAAGAATGACCACGAACCAACCAGATAGGAGGATTTTATGGT
>CAZZYE010000146.1:0-11536 GCA_964658145.1 uncultured Stigonema sp. | reverse complement strand
AACCCGAACGGCGTCGGAAACCCTCCTTCAGGGCTGTCTCACCGTTCGCCCCTACAAGTTGGAAACGACCATTATCCGTTACTACATATGATGTTCAATTTGTATAGTGCGTAAGTCCTAAAGATGACAAATTGATTTTACAAAAGTTTACATAGTTGGGATTAATCTCGCCAACTTACTTAGCAATCCTAAACGATTCCTGAACGTATAGAAACCGGGTTTCTCAGATCGCCTTGTTTGAGACGCAGTGGATTTGAGAAGACTGATGGGCTTTAAAAGTGCATAAGTTGATTTGACGTACAACTATTCAACATTGACAAGAGCAAACAGTTAACCAAATTCATTTATTAACTAACTGTTTTTGTACAAAAACTCTGTTCTCGAACAGATAACATGATGAAAACAATTTTAATATGCTCAGCAAATCCTAAAGATACAAGTAAACTGCGCCTAGACCAAGAAGTACGGGAAATTCAGGCGGCGCTAAAACGTGCTAAAAATCGAGAGCAGTTTGAAATCGTCACTTCTTGGGCAATACGAGTTGAAGATCTGCGCCGCGCACTGTTGGAATACCAACCAGCGATTGTTCACTTTTCTGGGCATGGTTCAGGTAGCACTGGCTTAGCTTTAGAGAATGATTCTGGGCAAGCGCAACTCGTGAGTACAGAATCGCTAGCAAGGTTATTTGGATTGTTTCAAGGCAAGATTGAGTGTGTTGTACTCAATGCCTGTTATTCACAAACCCAAGCAGTGGCAATTCACCAACATATTAATTATGTTGTCGGCATGAATCAGGCTATTGGGGATGCGGCTGCTGTTGAGTTTGCCATTGGATTTTATGATGCACTAGGTGCTGGCAGATCTTATGAGGATTGTTTTGAAGTCGGATGTGCTTCTGTTGACTTACAGGGGATTCCAGAGTCAGAAACACCAGTACTCAAAGCAAGGCGGCGATCGCCATTTTCTTCAGATGAACAAACACAATCCAAAACCAACTCCACAGGCGTAGTATTAGCATCAGCAGAAAACAACTCACAACCAAGAGACTACGGTGGAATTTCCCAAAGTCTTAGTGGTGGGCAAATGTACGGTGGGATGCAGGCAGTACAAGGCGACGACAACCAACAAACTATGAGGATTAAAAATACTGCGTCTCCTGATGAAAAACAACTCACCCAACAAGAAGCCATTCAGTTGCTATTGCAAATTGAGCAGATGATAAAGGAATTTTTAGAATTGCCAACAACAAAAGAAAAATCACTCAGGTATTTGGCAGCGTCTCTTGAAGAAGTTCAATCAAATGACCCTGATAAACAGTTAGCAGCTGGAAATCTCAAACGCATGGCAGAAATATTAAAAACTATAAACCAAACCTCAGCATCTACTAAGAACTTATGGGAGAATGTCTTGGTAATACTGATGCAGCTATCGACTTGGTTGGGTATCGCTAAGAATTTCTTCGGAGAGTAGGAATAACCTATGAACCAGTCTTTGTATCCGGGAAGCAATCTACCATCTGCCCAACAGCCAGGAATTTTACAGCAAGTTGATAGTTCCACATTAGGTGGTGGAATGCAAGCTGTCAAGGGCGACGATAATGTCCAAATTCAGGGGGACAGCAACATTGTTACTTTTAACAAGACGGAGATCATACAAATCTCTGTGGAAGAGATTAAAACCCGTAAATTTATAGAAACCTCACCCTACAAAGGCTTAAAGAAATTTGAGCCAGAAGACAAAGATTTATTTTTTGGTCGTGACCAATTTCTCACAGGTTTGGTCAATGAACTAGAACAAACTAACCTGATTTTACTTTTAGGGGCTAGTGGTAGTGGCAAGTCATCAGTAGTGCGTGCAGGTTTAATTCCCTGGCTGTCACAAAAATGGGGATCGCGGTTAGTGAGTCTGATGTTTACCCCAGATAGTGACCCTTTTGAATCTTTTTATGCCAGCTTGCTCAGCAAATATAAGCAAGCAGAAGTCCAAACTGCCCGCGAGGCTAAAGTTGGCACTCTCACTCAGGTGGTGACTAAGTTGAAGCAGTCTGATGATTATTGGCTGATCTTCATTGACCAGTTTGAGGAGTTGTTCACTACCAGTGAACCTGATAAGCGAAACCAGTTGATCGCTAGCTTGGTGGAATTGAGTAAAACTAAGCAGCATTGGGTCAAAATTGTGGCGACAATGCGGGCTGATTTTCTGGATCAGTTAAGTCCTTATCCTCACCTCGTGAAGGCTACAGATAAACATCGTCCTTTTATTGCTGAGATGCAACGAGATGAGTTGCGGTTGGCAATTGAACAGCCGGCTGCTCAACATGGAGTGGTGTTTGAAGAGGGATTAGTGGAGGAAATCATCAAAGATGTACAGCGACAGGCAGGATATTTGCCGTTGTTGCAATATACGTTAAATCTACTGTGGGAAACAGAGGTTAAAAATAACAATATTGGCGATCGCACACTCAATACCAGTACCTATCGCCAGTTGGGTGGAGTGCGGGGCGCACTCCACCAACGAGTTGAGAAGATTTACAACAACTTGACACTAGAGGAGCAAACATGCGTTCAACGCATCTTTTTGAGGCTAGTTGAGATTGGTGGGGATAAAGAATCGGGAACGGAGTGGAAACCCATTCGGAGACGGGCGATGCTATTTGAGTTTAGCGAAAAGCGCGAAAAAGAAGTGCTAACTCAGTTAATCAACCAAAACTTGTTAGTGAGCAATCATCAACCTCAGTCTGAAGTCTCCACCGTGGAGATTGCCCATGAAGCTTTGCTAACCTCTTGGACACGGTTGAATGAATGGATTGGAGAAAACCGTCAGGCGATCGCCCTTTGCAACCGTTTGAATGAAGATGTCAGACAATGGCAAAAGACGAAAGCAGATGATGAACTGTGGAGTGGCTCAAGATTAGAGCGAGTCTTAGAACTCAAACAGAGTGAGGCATTTAATCAGGTCTTGGGTGGGTTTTGTGATACTACCAATCAGTTTATTGATGCTAGTGTAGGACGGCGCGATCGCCAACGCCGCAAAACAGTCATCGCACTATCTGCTTTTTCCTCTGTTTCCTCTGTCGCATTAGCGCTAGCTGCTATTTCGGGCATTCAATACCTGACAGCCGAAAGAGAACAAGTTTTTGCCCAACAGGAAACTTCAAAAGCTAGTTTTGCTGCTAATAGAAATACCTTGGATGCCCTACTGGTTGGCTTGGATGCTACCAAACGGTTTCAATCATTAATTTGGGGCAACACCAATCAACAAATGCAGTCTGACATGCAGACCACCTTGGAGCAAGCAGTTTACTGGACGCGAGAGCGTAATCGTCTGGAAGGGCATAAGAATTTTGTTCAAAGTGTCAGTTTTAGCCCAGATGGTCAGATGCTGGCTACAGGTAGTTACGATAACACAGTGAAACTGTGGCGTTCTGATGGTAGCTTAATCGCGACGCTGAAAGGACACACACAGCCAGTGATGAGTGTTCGTTTTAGTCCCGATGGAAAAATGATCGCTTCTGGTAGCCAAGATGGAACGGTTAGGCTTTGGGATCTCAATGGTAAGCTAATACGGTTTATTCAAGCTCATAATAGCCCAGTTCAGAGTGTCAGCTTCAGCCCTGATAGTAAGACCATTGCCACTGGCAGCGAAGATAAAACAGCAAAACTGTGGCAAATTGACGGTCGGTTGATCAAAACCTTAGAGGGACATCGTGGATGGGTCAAGCAGGTGAGCTTTACTCCTGACGGGAATCGGATTGTCACTATTAGCAACGACATGACGGTAAAGCTTTGGACACGAGACGGGGAGTTATTCAAAACCCTAATGGGACATCGCGGCGTTGTCATGAGTGCAAGCTTCAGCCGAGATGGTCAAATACTTGCAACTGCTAGCCTGGATAAAACGGTGAAACTTTGGAATCCGGAGGGTAAACTCCTAACAACCCTTCCGCATCCGGAACAAGTTTGTAGTGTCAGTGTCAGCAGGGATGGAATAATTGCCTCTGGTAGCTTGGATGGAAAGGTAACCCTTTGGACGCGAGATGGCAGACTCCTAGAAACATTGGCAAGTCACAAGGAACGAATTTCTAGTGTAGATTTTAGTCCAGATGGACACATACTCGCAACCGCTGGTAATGATGGCAGTATAAAGCTCTGGCAGGTGAATCGAAGCTGGCTGACTGTTCTAGCAGGACATGAGAACTCTGCAAATAGTGCAGCATTCAGCCGTGATGGTAAATGGGTAGCGAGTGCTGGTACTGACCACACAATAAGATTATGGAGTACAGATGGAAAATTACAGAGACCTTTGGGAGAGCATACAGGCAAAGTCTTTGGCGTTAGCTTCAGTCCTAATGGAAAAATAATTGCTAGTGGCAGTGCTGACAAAACTGTAAAACTCTGGAGTACAGATGGAAAATTACAGGGAACTTTGTCAGGTCATCAAGATGCTGTTAATAGAGTCAATTTCAGTCCAGATGGACAAATGATTGTCTCTGCCAGTGACGATAAAACTGCCAGACTTTGGAGTCTAGATGGTAAAGAACTTAAAATACTCGGAGGACATAGTGGCGTAGTATATAGTGCCAGCTTTAGTCCTAATGGGAAAATAATTGCCACTACTAGTGATGATCGGACAGCGAAGTTGTGGACTTTAGACGGTAAAGAACTTAGAACACTGTCAGGACATACAGATCAAGTTCGGAGTGTTAGTTTTAGCCCAGATGAGACAACCCTCGCGACAGCTAGTGCTGACAAAACTGTCAAACTCTGGAGTTTATTAGACGGAAAGGTAATAACAACGCTGCAAGGACATACTGCCGCTGTGCTTGATGTCAGTTTTAGCCCAGATGGAAAAAAAATCGCCACTGCTAGTAGTGACGGGACTATTAAACTTTGGCAACGGGATGGAAGTTTAATCACAACTTTGATCGGACATCAGTCTGAGGTTAATACTGTGAGTTTTAGTCCCAATGGCAAATTGTTAGCTTCTACTGGCATAGATGGACTTGTATTGCTATGGAATGTGTCATATCTCAGTTTGAAGGGTTTGGTGGCACAGGGATGCAGCCAGATCCATGATTACTTGAAGACACACCCAACAAAGGTTTCACCTCATTTGTGCAATTAATGTAACTTTTACTTAATAAGGAGAAAGGTCATGGAAAAGATGGAAAAGAAAGGAACAGGCTGGATTCCAGATTATCCGGATATCAAAGACTACACATTAAGAAAGGATGCTATTCAAAATCTATCAAATAAAATTCAAATTTCTGATGATGCCGGCTCTATTGAGAATCTGTTAGGCACGGTTTATAGCACTTTAAATATTCTGCTAAAAACAAATCCTGAACTGAAAGAAATCCAGACGGATTTGGAAGAAGAAATGCTAGGCGATATTCGCCTCATAAATGTTGACATCAATACTCCAGAAACACACGATTATGATGTTTTAGTAGACACATCTGATAATATGAAAAAACTAAACTTCTTAACTCCTAAGTCAAACGATCAAATTAATATTCCATATAATCGACATCAAAAATTAGAACATATCCTGCCGCCAATTGCTAAGCAAGTCTTTAAATTAGTGCTGATAAAATTATTAAGCTTAAAGCCTCCATTGTCAAAATCTGAGGACGAGGCAATTGAAGAAATTATACGATCACTCAATGAAGAGGAAAGTAATAAAGAGGACAACAAACTACAGATCCAAAAACTGACAAAATTAATTATTGACGTTATAGCGCAGATGTTGATGCCGTTGAATCAGCACAGTAACCTTAGCGATGTATTAGACCAAAAAATAGAGAATATAAAGCATTTACTGGAGAGTAAAAATGACCATCAGGAAGAGACTAAAATTCTCATCGGACAAACTATTGAAGCATATAACTTTATGCTCTGCATAAAATTTAATAATGTCAATCATTGCAATATTAAAAACCTGATATTTGACGCTATCGAGGAAATTGAACAAGACATTAAAAATCTGCTGCAGGAAAATACTCAGATAGAAAATACCCTGTTAAACTCTATCATTCAGGCATACAAGCAGCGTCAGCCATCGGTGCAGAAGAAGCTCTATCGGACGGTAAATTCTGTACTTCAAATCTCTTACTCTGACTTAAGTGATCTGTTGAACAACAAACAGAAAACTTCAGATCTGTCTCAAGAGATGAAAAATAAGCTGATATTGCCTATAAATTTGAACCTTTGGAATAAGATTAAAAAATTATATCAAGAACCAGATAATCGCCAAAAGAATAAGACACAGGAAAAGATTCAAAGTATATTTGTATCTTTACCAGAATTTGTTGATTTAAGCTACTGGTGTTCTCCAATTCGAGATCAGGGAGAGTTGAACTCCTGCACAGCTCATGCTGGAATTGCCTTAATAGAATACTTCGAGAAAAAAAGTTTTGGAACTTATATTAATGGCTCTTCTCGTTTTCTCTACAAAGTCACACGCAACTTAATCCAAGGAGAGGGAGATTCAGGGGCCTCTGTGCGGGATACAATGAAGGCAATGGTTGCGTTTGGGATTTGCCCAGAAAAGTATTGGAGCTTTGACGAAGACAAGTTTGATCAGGAGCCAACAGCTTTTTGCTATTCTTTTGCCGAGAACTACAAAACTCTTAAATATTTTCGCCTAGACTATGATCCAATCTCCAGCAGCATGCTGCTCGCGCAGGTGAGGGTGTTGCTTGCATGTGAAATCCCCTGTATATTTGGATTCACGCTCTACAACTCTGTCTACGATGAAGTTAATGTACAAAAAGGGCATATTCCTCTACCCTATCAACAAAACGAAGTTGTTGGCGGTCATACAGTAGTTGCAGTTGGCTATGACGATCACAAAGTAATTGAAAATGCATATGGTGAAACAACAGAGGGAGCTTTGTTGATTCGTAACTCTTGGGGAACTAGTTGGGGTCAAGGCGGCTACGGCTGGCTTCCCTACGACTATATCACTAAGGGACTAACAGCTGATTGGTGGTCGCTCCTCAAGGCAGAATGGTTGGCTACTGGGGCTTTTGGTGCAGGTGCAAGTGCCTGGGGTGGAGGTGGATGTGAAGGCGATAGTGACAAGCATCAAGGCTGCTATGTGACCAAAAGCACGTAGTAAATCTACTACTGGTATCGGGAAATTTTCATCTGTGTAAAGACGTGCCACTTTTCACTTTTACTCACTTTCTTGCATAACTTCATCATTTTCTCTGATTGCTTGTTCAATTTCGTCTGGGTATGCATCGGCATAGGCCCAAGCATTCACTAAGTCGGCGGCGGTAAGATCGGGAAATGCTTCTAAAATACGGGCATCACTTAGACCTAGACGACGATCATTCACCAGCGACCAAACTGGAATGCGAGTATTTCCAAGACAAGCATCACCACCCACAACACCGGAGGTTTTTCTAATCCCTAGCGAACCATTGCTTAAAGTCTTGGTCAATATTTGTATTGCTTCTGCTTTCTCTGTTGGGTTTAAGGCAAGGAGTTGAGTTTCTAATTCTTTGACTGTCATAGTTAATATCGCTTTTATAGTTGGATTTCCTGTTGCTAGTTCCCTGTTACCTCTTAAGTGTCATCGCGACCTTAATCCTTGCTCCCGCAACATTCTATCAACCCTTAAATATCGCCTAGAAGCAGTCTAGCAAACATTCACCTAATTTTTCGTAAGCGTTCAGGCGCGAAGGAGTGCCCTAGGCGATCGCTTCATCTTCATTCTGATGGACGCACTACCCGAATCAATTTGCCCTTCAAGGTTTCTTCAGTAGAAATCGCCTGATGAATGCGTGTCGCCAGTCTTTCCAAGTTTTGATCGTCTGTGCAGACAATAATACCAGTGTGGTCAGGTTGTAAGCGGTGTAAGCGCATGAAATCACGCCGATTTTGCGTCAAAACTGCGCGATTATTACTCACTGCAAAAGCTAATACATCTGGGTCAGGAAGTCCGGCATTACCTGCTTCTTGAACTGTCAAAACATCATGACCTAAGGTGCGTAATAATTTCACAACTGGCAAAGGAAATTGTTCATCTGCATAGAGACTTGCCATAGATTAGATTTCTTGCTGCATTGCTTCATCTTGCTCTCGAAGTGCTGTTTCAATTTCATCTGTGTGAGCATCAGCATAAGCCCAGACATTAACCAAGTCGGCTGCACTAAGATGAGGATAAAAATCAAGAAGTTCCGCATCACTTGTACCTTGACGACGCAAACTCGCGAACAGCCAAACTGGAAGGCGAGTGTTAGCAATACAAGCATCACCACCCATGACACCTGGTGTTTTTGTAATTCCTTGCGAACCGTTGCTTAAAGTTTTTGTCAATATTTGTATTGCTTCTGCTTTCTCAATCAGGGTAAGAGCTAGGATTTGAGTTTCTAATTCTTTCAATGTCATAGTTAATATCGCTTTTAGGAGGAAACGAAAATGGCGATCGCTTCATCCTCATCTCGATGGACGCACCACCCGAACAAGAATGCCCTTCAAAATTTCTTCACCAGAAATCGCCTGATGAATACGTGTCGCCATCCTCTGTCTATCAGAGTCATCTTTACAAGCAATAATACCAGCGTGGTCTGGTTGTAAGCGGTGCAGTCGGAAGAAATCACTGCGATTTAATGTCAAAACTGCACGTTCTTCACTCACAGCAAACTCAAGTACCTTGTCCTTTATGAATCTTTAGTCCAGCATTCCCTGCTGACTGTACAGTCAGGACATCATGACCCAAAGCGCGTAGGAATTCTACCACCTGCCGTGGGAATTGTTCATCGGCATATAGACGCGCCATGAGTTAATCTTCCTCATTCTCTGTGATTGCTATTTCAATTTCATTAGCATATGCCTCAGCATAAGCCCAAGCATTAGCCAAATCAGCAGCAGTTATAGTTGGATAGTCATATAAGAGTTGTGCTTCAGTAATACCTAGATGACGAGCATTCACAAGCACCCAAACTGGAATGCGAGTGTTTGCGATACAGGCATCACCACCACACACGCCCGGACTCTTTTCAATACCCTGCCAAGTGTTACTTAAACTTTGGGCTAAAAGTTGTATTGCTTGAGCTTTTTCATCTGGAGTTAATGCCAGTAGTTTTGCTTCTAACTCTTTTAGTCTCATGCCAAAATTGGTAGGGGAGCGGCGGTGCATTATTACCATCCATTAGGTATTTAGCTCTAACTCGATAAACTGCTGTTTTCCTTGCGTAAGTCCTGAATTACGAATTACGAATTACAAATAGCGATCGCACTTGTTGAGTCTCATGCTTCGGCCTAACTTACATTCGTCGGCGATCGCACCGAAGATATAAAGCACTATTTTTGCTGATGATTGACATAGGAACGAAGAACGGTATTTATTAAGGTTTGATAGTTTTTACCTTGACTTTTAAACCAGTCTAAAATGTCATCATCTATACGAATAGAAATGGCCTTTTTAGTGATTGGTTTCACCATTTGGGCCTTTTCCCAAAAGTTATGATCTAATTCGGGAATATCAGAGGGATCTATGGCAGAATCTGGAATATTCTCTAATTCTTTAAGTCTCTTGTCTGAGATAGTCATTGTATTGTCTCCTTTCTTTATTTCTGGAGATGTCTAATCATTGACATACATCTTTTTTCTTTATATGTTGCGCACAGAGCGAAGACAGTGCAACTACAAACCAGGGCGATCGCTATGTTGCTATCTGTCCTCAATCAGACAAGATATGGGAGCGCACAGCGAGCTAAGTATTGCGATCGCCAACTCGTTTTTTGATCAGTTGCTCTAATTGGTTGAGGTCTTCGTCATTCAGCCCTCCAGTTTGTCGGATTACGCCCGGTTCGTTGTGCAGTCGCTCCATATAGATACGTATTGCTTCATCGTCCTCACGGTGGGTAAGTACATAAGTTCTGAGTTCTTTTCGACTCATCTTTTGATAGTCAAGTTTCTGTGTCATCATCAAACTCCCAGTGTCCGTTTCCAATAATAGTGATGCCTATGGTTTCGCCTGCTAAGATGTAAATTTCCTCCCGCTTTTGGTCATAGCGGACGGGGGTGGATATCGGTATAGAAGTTAGACAAAGTTTGGCAGATTTGTATGCAGGCGAACATTTGTTCGGCAGTGGGTATCATCTTTGACCATAATTGTTTCCCGAAATTGCTGCCAAACTCATTCTATTGTATCTGATTTTTCTGCTATTGTAAGTTGTTAATATGTGGCGATCGCTACTCAAAATCACGGAATTCTTTCCCGTGCCATACCCGGAGTACGAATACCGTATCTTGCTCCCGGAGGTAACGAACCACGTAGTTTCCGGCGACAAGTTCACGCACGTTCTCAAGCGCAGGGACGGGACGCCCTATGTCCGGATGAAGTGTGAGTTTTCCTATCGCCTGCCTGAGTCGTAGCGACACACGCTCTGCCGCCTGGGGGTTCTTTTCGGCGATGAACTCTCTTAATCGTACCAAATCTCGCACCGCACTTTCTGAGAATTGAAGCTTCATACCTTGGGTGCCTTCCCTTCACCGGGAGTTCCCCAAGTCGAAAGCCACTCCATAACCTGGTCACCCGATACGACGCGGCGTGCTTCGATGTCGGCGATCGCCTCTTGCGTTTCAAGGAGCATCTGAAGCTTTCGCTCCTCACACGCAATGTACTGACGTAGGGCGTCGTTGATTATCCAACTCTTCGTCCGTTGAAGTTTCGTAGCAGTCACTTCGAGCTTTTCTTCGAGGTCATCATCGAGCCTGAAACTTGTGGTACTCATAGGACCAACCCTAAATAATGCATTGTAATACAAAGCATTATATCATGAGAATCCGTGCCACATAATCAAAAACTCCCCGTCGCTTGACGCATATTTTCTTCACTGTTCCCATCAATGAGGCGGACTTTATTTTGAAAGGGAAGTTCACCTGCTTCATTTTCGCTACCCAACCAGTAGTCGAACCCAGTGCCAATAAGCGATCGCTCAATAACTGTGAACTCTGTCAGTTGTCTGGTGATTATAAAGGCAATACCATAGACTGCTTGTTGGTAAACCAGAGTCAATATAAGTTTTCTTACGACTCACGGTAGCTAGCTGCCCAGACGTTCTGCAAGTTCCTGTTCGATTTCTTCTGATTGGACTTTGGACAATTTTTTCTAAAGTCTTCATTCTGAACGAGACTTTACCCACCTGCGGCTAGATTGTTAGTCTGAAAATCTTTTTCTGCTGTAGTCCTATTTCTGATGATGCAAGCCCATTGTTTGAGATCAGGTTTGTGTAATGGTTTGACTTGCGTATAAGTTGCGTAATAGTCGTGAAAATTAATTATGCATTCGTTGAAATCCGCTTTTAGGGCGCAATGCCTTGCGCCCTTACTTTCGATGTTCTATCCGAGCAATACTTTCTAACAAACCATGGAGAAATTCCACAGGATTATTTGGGCGGGGTTCCAATCGCGGCGCTAGATTCGGATCGTTAATCGGAAAGCGATCGCCTGCTTTCAACAAAGGATAGGTAACCGTTCAGGGGGGGTAGGAGTGCGATCGCGCTCAGATAGGGATCAAC
>CAZZYE010000145.1:2130-11556 GCA_964658145.1 uncultured Stigonema sp. | reverse complement strand
AAGGGGGGAAACAGCCCCCCTTTTTAAGGGGGGTTAGGGGGGATCAAAGCTTTAACACCAAGCGTATTGAATTATAACCAGCGAGCTAGTACTGACAGAATTCATCAACTTCTTTTCCAAGCTAGGAAGCAGGCTGTATCAAGATTCTGAGCTAGAGAACCGTGAGAAACTGTACCAATAAATTCCGACAGGGGATCGGCATTACTAACGAATGTATTTATTAGATTCAGTATGGTAATGGACAGAGACGATTTATTTTTCTTACTTGGCGCAATGCCCGCAAAAACTGAACTGGATATGCATGTAACTGAGGAAGTAGATTGTGGGACATTTATTCGTAAAAAAATTGATTATTCAGCCGAGGCGAGAGAAACGATTAGTGCGTTTCTTTGCATTCCAAAAGTTACTTGCACACCACTGCCTGCAATCTATTGCTTCCATCAACATGGGAATAACTGGCTTCTCGGCAAAAGTGAGGTTGTCGGGCTTGCTGGCTCACCTGACCAAGCCTATGCAAAGGAATTGGCAGAACGGGGGTATGTAACTCTAGCCCCTGATGCAATTTGCTTTGAAGAACGAGCATTTGAAGCCGCTCCTGTACTCTATCACGCTCACCAACTTCACAACAGGTTGATGAGAGGACAAACCCTACTTGCAAAGGTGTTGTTTGATATCAGTGTCGGCATCGATTTGCTTGAGAGTCTTCCCGAAGTAGACCCAACGAGAATTGGCTTCATCGGACATTCATACGGGGGTAGAACAGCGCTGTTTGCACCAGCGTTTGATAAAAGAATCAAGGCATCAGTGAGTAACTGCGGCTCTACGACATTTAAGGAAATGTTGTCTGATAATATCCAGATGCAGTTTGATTACGTGATTCCCAATTTTCTGGCTAGCGGCGATGTTGAAGATGTTGTACGCTTAGTAGAACCGTGCAGCCTTCTCATCCTTGGCACCGATGATGATCGGATGAGTCGGAATATCGAAGCCATTTATGAATATGCAAAATCGGCATTTGTTAATGGCAATTTTGAACGGCAAATCTATCCCGGTAAGCATGTATTCTCTGAGGAGATGCGTTCGAGAGCGTACAAGTTCTTGGATCATCACCTGAATTATCAAGGTTCTGAGCTAGAGAACCGTAGGAAACCGCACCAATAAATTCTGACAAGGGATCAAGGACTACCATTATTCGTTTTCACGATGTTCGCTTAAAAACGCCAACATCTCTTCGTAGAACGGTAAGCCTCGTCCCCGACTTTCCTTCGCAGTCGATAGAATGTGCAGCATTTCAATCAACGAGCGGATAGCAGCATCCAAGAGCAACGTCAATAATGGGGAGCGTTCGTTGCGTTGTTGACCCTCTACAATCGCATCAATATACGCTTTACGAACTTGGTTGGGAATCACTATGATCGGATAGCCTGTCTGCAATAACAGCAAATTCATTAATAATCGTCCCGTGCGTCCATTTCCATCTCGAAATGGATGAATCGAAACAAATCGCAAATGAGCTTCAGCCGCGAACTTAATCGGGTGTTCAACGGCGGAAGAAGCCGAATTCAACCAAGTAACAAACTCGGTCATTAAATCATTGAGTAAATAGTGGGGTGGATAGACATACTCGGTTCCTGCTGCTTTGACATCAAGTTGGCGATAGCGCCCCGCTTCTTCAGGAGCAATTGCTCGGAGAATCAAATTATGAATCTGTTTGATTTCCCATTCTCCAATGGCAGTTGAGTGTTGTGCGAGTTGTTCAATATAGTCGATCGCATCTTTATGCCCAATGACTTCTAAATGTTCGCGCAGCGTTTTACCGCCAATTGTGATTCCGGTTTCTAGCACCAAAGCGGTTTCACTTTGCGTGACTAGTATTGCCTTCGATCGCGTTCGAGTTATATGTGAAGCGCACATCGTATAGTTTCTTAAGTTCTGCGACTACTGTAAGCGGGAGTGGACGAAAGCTATCCAACCAAGCTTTGAGTCTCGCCACCTGCTGAAATTTATCAGAAAGTGTCATATTTGGCAAAAGTGACAATCGATTTTGAATCTCTTGTGCCACATCATATCGGCGAAGTTGAGTCAGCATTTGAATAAAGATATCATGGCGTTGACCAGCAATTTCAGTGAATGCGGCAAAAGACGGGCTTAAGGATGATACTGGATTTACACTCATAAAAACATAGAGACTGTGTTTAGCGCTGTCACAAGTCTATTCCCAAAATAGGCTTTAAAAAGTTTATTGGTCATACAATTCTGTATCAAGGTTCTGAGCTAGAGAACCGTGAGAAACTGCACCAATAAATTCTGACAAGGGATCGATATTACTAACGGATGTATCTTTTTTTTCTGGCTTCTCTGAATCACCTTGATGGTAAGAATGCTGATTTTCGGAGTCACGCAAAAAACCGACGAATTATAAGACTTCCTTCAGTTTATCAGCGGGCAATCTTTCAATTTCCCTCAGCAACTCTTGCTTGACGATCTCAGTAGGGGTCATAATTTTCCCTGTTCAATAGGCTCAAACCTTCGTTCTCATTTTAACGGGTTATAGGAGTTTTCAATTGAATCGACCACATTGTAAGGGCGCGGTTTCCGCGCCCCTACGGTTATATTGTGGTCTACCCGACTGAGGTGCTGTCAAGTCGCTATCTCCCTACTCGTAATTCTTAGTGACGCTCGTACCTCGTTCATTAATGGGGAGCATTTTGAAGTGCGGAATTTGGGTTCAATCTACAACATCAACTCGTTTTAAAGCAGCCGTCAACTCTGTCATAAACTTAACAAAAACACTAACTTTAGCCGAGAAATAGCGTTTTTGCGGATACAAAACTGTGATCGGCAGTCCAACTTGGGTCACGTAGGACTGGAGAATCGGTTGGAGGTCTCCACGCGCGATCGCTTTAGCTGCAATAAATTTGGGAAATTGAACCACACCTGCTCCTTGAATGACCGCCTCTAAAATGACTTCTGAATTATCGAATAGCAGATAACTGTCAACGGAAAGGTCAATCGATTTTCCCTCTTGTTCAAACTTCCAGTGAGGTTCTCGTCGGGTCTGTGGAAAGATAAAGTTGACACAGCGATGCTGCAATAGTTCTGTGGGCGTTGTGGGCGTACCATACTGGGCGAGATACTGCGGCGAGGCACAAGTGATGTAGTGTGCAGTTGCCAGGTGGTGCATGATTAAACCACTATCGCTGTTCATTCCAATTCGCACAGTCGCATCAATGCCTTCCTCAATCAGATCGATCAAGCGATCGCTAAAAGAAACATTCAGGTTTAGCTCAGGATATTGTGCGGCAAATCGCAGCAGAACCGGAGCAATATGCATTTTGCCAAACACAAAGCTGAGATCAAGCCGCAATGTTCCGATCGGCATGGATTGCGATTGTTGGACTTCGAGTTCGGCTTCTTCCAAGTCGTTGAGAATTTGAGAAGAGCGTTGATAAAATCGGTTGCCAGCTTCGGTCAGCTTCAAACTGCGAGTTGTCCGCTGGAGCAAGCGCACCCCCAGTTCATCTTCTAAGCGCAATACGGCTCGACTCACGGCTGAAGGAGCCATTCCTAACTGTCGTGCTGCCTCCGAAAAGCTGCAACATTGAGCGGAGCGCATAAAAATCATCAGGCTTTTCAGCTTGTCCATTAACGCAAATGCACTTTTGAATTTTTTGCATAACTGTTTTGAATTTTAACTACTTTCCCCTTTTTTATATACAAGCTATTGTTTAGACAAGATGAAATTTCAAATACACAAACAGTATTAAGAAAACAGGCATGACACATCAAACAAACGCAGAACGACTCATCTTAGTCACCGGAGCCACGGGCAATCAAGGCGGCGCAGTGGCGCGTCATCTTTTGCAGCGCGGAAATTTCAGGGTTCGCGCCTTCGTGCGTGACCCAAACAAGCCCGCCGCCCAAGCACTGCAACAAGCGGGCGCAGAACTCATAACAGGAGATCTCAGCGATCGCGCTTCCCTTGACCGCGCTCTGCAAGGTGTCGCTGGCGTTTTTTCAGTGCAGAGCTTCAACAACGGATTGTCAGCCGAAGTCCGTCAGGGTAAGACTGTCGCAGACGCGGCGAAAGCGGCAGGAGTTCAGCATTTCGTCTACAGTTCGGTGGGTAGCGCAGAACGCAGCACTGGCATTCCGCATTTCGACAGCAAGTTTCAAGTCGAAGAATACATCAGAGCAATCGGGTTGCCATACACAATCATGCGTCCGGTTTTCTTCTTTTACAATTACAACGCTATGCGCCCGATGCTTGAAAAGGGAACGCTTTCCCAGCCGCTCAGTCCTGAGACGAAATTGCAGCAACTTTCCGAAGAAGATTACGGGAAAATGGTCGCCGAGGTGTTCGAGCGACCCGCAGAGTTCTTGAACCGCGAAATCGAAGTTGCCAGCGTGGACATGACAATGACGGAAATTGCTGCTGCGTTCAGCCACGTTTTGGGAAAAACCGTCAACTACCAACAAATTCCGTTTGAAGCATTTGAGCAGCAAGTGGGAGAGGAAGTAACCATCATGTATCGCTGGTTTGAGAACGTCGGCTATGCAGCAGATTTAGCGGAGTTAAAACGCGATTTTCCTGCACCAACCGACTTTGAATCCTATTTGCACAACCACGACTGGGCAAAACCATCTGAAAGCGCGTCCGTCGTTTGATACTGTGCCTGAGCAGTAATGTCTGTACTCATACTTACAGAGTTGTTGGGATAATAATGCGGTTGTGTCGAAAGTCCGTTTGAATTCTCCCGGTGACTATTACCGATATATCGCCAAACAAAGGAGTTATCCATGAAAAAGCTAGAAGGAAAAGTCGCCATTATTACCGGATCAAGTCGTGGAATTGGCAAAGAGATTGCAATAAAATTGGCGCAAGAAGGCGCTAAAGTGGTCATCAACTACAGTAGTAGCCCTGAGAAAGCTGAAGAAGTAGTCAACCAAATTCAACAACAGGCTGGCGAAGCTACCGCAATTCAAGCGGATATGAGTCAGGTTGACCAAATTCAGCAGTTGGTGACAAAAGCCGTCGAGAAGTACGGTCAACTCGATATTCTGGTCAGTAATGCAGGGATTGAGCATTTCGGAAAGCTGGAGGAGATCACCCCACAAGATTTCGACCGTGTGTTCAGTGTGAATGTTGCTGGTCAACTGTTTGTTACGCAGGCTGCCGCTCGATACCTTCCATCCGGTGGACGGATCGTGCTGACTTCCTCGGTCAGTGCTCGGATTGCGGTCTTCCATCACACGCTCTACGCCGCCAGCAAAGCTGCCGTTTCAGCGATGGTGCTCAACTTGGCTCCTGAATTGGGAGAGCGTGGGATCACCATCAACGCGATCGCACCAGGCGGCACAGCGACGAACATGGCGCAAGAGAATGGGAAGCTTTACACACACCCAGCTCTACAGAACGTATCGCCCGAGGCTTTGCTCAAGAGCAAAACATCACTACAGCGCATGGCTCAGCCGGAAGAAATCGCCGCAGCTGTAACATTTCTAGTCTCTGATGACGCTTCCTATATCACCGGCAGCACGCTCGCTGTTGACGGCGGAAGGCTCTAAAGCTGGTCAATCCGGATGCGATCGCTGTCACTGTGACAAAGTTTGCAGGCAAGGATTTAGTGATTAAACAAGTACTTTAGTAATTGGGACGGAAGGTGTGACTGTGACAAAGTTTGCAGGCAAGGTGGCGATCGTAACAGGTGCCGGATCAGGCATTGGCGAAGCGACAGCGGGTCGCTTCTCGCGCGACGGTGCTGCAGTGGTGTTGGTGGGGCGCACGGCAGCGAAACTGGAGGACGTGGCGCGGGAGCTAGACCCGGCTCGCACCCTGATCCATACCGCCGATGTTTCCGATCAGTTCGCAGCAGAAGCGATGGTAACTGCTACCCTGGAGCGCTTCGGCAGGCTGGACGTGCTGGTTAATAATGCCGGTGTGGGACATATGGGTCCGTTCCTCGAAATCTCGGTTGAAGACTGGCGCAAAGTCATGGCGATCGACGTGGACGGGGTGTTCTTCTGTACCCGCGCAGCGCTGCCTAGTCTGCTCGAAACCAAGGGCAACATAGTCAACGTATCGTCGGTGTCTGGCCTCGGCGGGGACTGGAACATGAGTGTCTACAATGCGGCCAAGGGCGCGGTGACTAATCTCACCCGTTCGCTGGCCTTGGAGCTTGGGCCAAAGGGTGTGCGGGTCAACGCGGTCAATCCCAGCCTCACCCTCACGGACCTGACCCAGGGCATAGAGTCCGACCCGGAACTGATGGCCAAGTTCGCGGAGCGCATTCCGCTTGGACGTGGTGCAGAAGCTGCCGAAGTAGCTGACGCGATCGCCTTTCTCGCCAGTGAAGATGCCCGCTTCGTGACGGGCGTAAACCTGCCGGTGGACGGTGGCTTGTCGGCGTCCACCGGCCAGCCCAAGCTAGTGTAAGGGTAGTCCCGGATTTCTCACCACGCTTTTCTAAAATGGCCCGTAGAGTTTGTGCAGCAAGGCTTATAGAGAAATCTTCAAAAAAACAGTCTGCAATGTCCCTAAAGCTCAGTTTGTAGCGCAGTCGGACAGTACCTAATTTACAAATAAGGTGCGTTACGGGGAACCCTTAACACACCCTACACACTTGTTTGGCATGAGTGAGTAATATACAATATTTAACCAAACTTACCGCTGACGTATTCCTTAGTGGCTTCTTGCTGGGGATTTTGGAAAATATTTTCTGTGCGATCGTACTCTACCAAGTAGCCGGTGCGACCTCCTTTGTCTGAGGTCTGGACGTTAAAAAAGGCAGTCATATCCGACACTCGCGAGGCTTGTTGCATATTGTGAGTGACGATCACTATTGTGTAGTGTTCTTTAAGTTCGTGCAGCAAGTCTTCAACTCTGAGGCTGGAAATTGGGTCTAGGGCGGAGGCTGGTTCGTCCATTAAAATCACGTCAGGCTGAGTGGCGATCGCACGGGCGATACACAGACGCTGCTGTTGTCCACCAGACAGAGATAAGCCACTCTGCCGCAGCTTGTCTTTCACTTCATCCCATATAGCAGCTTGCTTAAGCGCTCGCTCTACCAATTCATCCATATTACCTTTGTAACCGTTGATTCTCGGTCCAAAAGCCACATTTTCATAAATTGACTTAGGAAAAGGGTTCGGTCTTTGAAACACCATCCCAATCCTACGACGCACTTCTACAGGGTCAATTTCGGGTGCATACAGGTTTTCCCCGTTGTAATAAACTTTACCTTCTGCCCGGAATGATTCAATGAGGTCATTGAGGCGATTGTAACACCGCAGTAGCGTACTTTTACCACAGCCAGACGGACCAATAAAGGCTGTCACCCGATTTTTGGGGATATCCAGCCAAATATCGCGTACTGCCAAAAAATCGCCGTAGTAAACATTTAGACCCTCTGTACGTAAAGCAGCTTCGGTTTGATTAGCATTTCTAATGTTAGTAGCCATACATTGTAAAGGTTTTAATCTAATTGAGTTAAAATTTTTGACTGCTTACTTACTTAATTTTGCGACTAGTTGCCCAACGAGCGATGATACTAGTTAGCAGAACGAGCAACACCAAAATCAGAGACGCCGCCCAAGCTAGCGACTGTTGATTTTTAAAAGGAGAAGTTGCGAAGTTGTAAACTAAAACAGCAAGAGAAGCGGTGGGAGCGAATAAGGTATTAGTCCAGTTCTGGGAGAATAAAGCAGTAAACAGTAGAGGTGCGGTTTCTCCAGCCGCACGGGCGATCGCTAAAGTTGCCCCAGTGACAATTGCCGGTAAAGCTGCTGGCAAAACCACCTGTGAGACTGTTTGAAAGTTAGTCGCGCCTAACCCCACAGCTGCTTGTCGCAAATCTTGTGAGACTAACTGTAAAGATTCGTCAGTGGTTCGCACAATAATTGGCAACATCAAAATTGACAGAGCCGCTCCCCCAGCTACAGCTGAGTAATTATGTGTTGTAGCGACTATAATGCCGTAAGCAAAAACTCCAGCAATAATTGAGGGAACTCCGCTGAGAACGTTAGTAGCAAAGCGAATCACACGCCTGATTTTACCAGCGCTAAATTCTGTCAAATAAATTGCTGCCAACACTCCTACGGGAACGCTAATGAGCGCACCCAGTCCTACCATAATCAGTGTGCCGACAATGGCATTGGCAAAGCCTCCTCCTGGAACCAACGGCGGCGGTGGCAATTCGGTAAACAGGTTCGGTCTGAGACTGCTAAAGCCTTGAATGAGGACGTAAGAAAGCACTCCCAATAAAGGCAAAAGAGCCAATATGCCGCAGACAAATGCCAAAACTGTCATCGCCGTGCTAAACAGCGTCCGAGGTGACGTAGAGGAGCGATTCAGACTGCCTGGAGCAAATCCATGAGCGTGTTGGGCTGGAAAAGCATTGGTCATAATTGAAACACCAAAATTTTACAGTCGCTTCATTCGCAGAACGATTAACTCTGCCAAAATATTTACTATAAAAGTTAAAACAAACAGAACTAAAGCGGCGAACATCAACGAACTGACTTGCAGACCGCTTGCTTCCGAGAATTGACTTGCCAATAGAGAAGCAATGGTATTTGAAGGTGCAAATATCGAGGCGCTGATGTTGTTGGAGTTACCAATGATCATCGTGACAGCCATTGTTTCTCCCATCGCCCGACCAAGACCAAGCATTACAGCACTCACGATGCCAGAAAATGCAGCTGGGATGATAACTTTAAAAATCGTTTCCCACCGAGTTGCTCCCAATCCGAAAGCGGCTTCGCGTAAACTGCGTGGTACAGAAATCAAAGCATCGCGGGAGATGGCTGTAATGATTGGCAAAGTCATAATTGCTAAGACGACTCCTGCAGGAAACAACCCTGGTCCTGCTGGAGGGGTGCTAAAAAATGGCAAAAAGCCTAAGTAAGTATTGAGCAATTTTCCCACAGGTGCGATCAGGGGAATCAAAACAAAAATCCCCCATACTCCATACACAACGCTAGGAATCGCTGCTAGCAGTTCTACTAAGAAAACCACTACCACTTCGATAGGTGATGGAAGCAACTTTTCGCTTAGTAACAAAGCGGTGCCAACACCAATCGGTACAGCTATCAGCAGACCAATCAAAGCACTCACTAAAGTTCCGTAAATTTGTGGTAGCACTCCGTAAGAGTTATTTACCGGATCCCAAGTGCTATTAGCTAAAAAGCTAGGACCAAACTTGAGAATAGCAGGCGTTGCCTGAATAGCAACCTGAATCGCTATCCATAATAAGATACCAGCGACGGAGAGTGCAAAAATTTGAGTCAGCAGAATAAAGCCACGATCCACTGACTTTTCTGTTTGAGTGAGAGGTCTCACAATTTGTTGACGATCCTGGGCTTGTGTACGCATGAATCAATTTACCCATCAACGGTCGAAAAAGTGGGAGCGAACAAAATTGGTAA